>QNBH01000076.1 GCA_003645645.1 Spirochaetota bacterium
GTACATGATGTCCTGGGCCTCGTCCACGGCGCTCCGCCGGCCCCGGTCCATATCGCCAATGGCGGCCAGCAAACCTTCCATCGACCGCAGGGAAGGCAGGGATTCGACCGGAGCGGAGTTGGAAGCCGCTTGCTTGGTTCTCTTCTTCGCCGTCTTTTTCTTTTTCTTGCTCATCAGATCTCCTTCAGGCGGTCCATGACCGTATAACGGACTATCCGAGCCAATTCCACTGCTTCACGCGCCTCCTCCGAACTCGGCTCCGGTTGATCGCCGGGGTATCGGATGTCAACACCGTATGGAGTAAGTGCCACGGCATCTCTGAGGCTCGACGCGGTTTCAGGTTCCGCATCTTTCACCAGGTCGAGGAGTTGCTCGATGGCATGCGTCTTCGGGAACTCGATCTGATACCAGGTGAGAAGAGCCTTCAGGTATTTCTCGGCGGCTTGCTGGGCGTGGAAACAGGCGGGATAGAGGAGGGGCGGCTCCGCGGCAAGCAATGCCTCACCCGCCTTCATGTCTTGCTCGGCCTTGGCAAGCCATTGCCGAACGATTTCCCTCTTGACCTCCTCAGGCGACCTCATAGGTCCCCTTCCCGTACTTATTGGCCGGATAGGCGATGCCGCCGACGACGTTCTTGCTTTCTTCGAACCATTCCGTGGAGATGACGATCACGTCGAAGGGGTAGCCGAGGCCGCGAAGCGCATGGTGAATTCGCACACTCTCCTTGCGGCGGTCGCCGGGATTTCGCTCGACAACGAGGATATCGATGTCGCTGTCTCGGGTCATGTTGCCAGTGGCGGCCGAGCCGAAGATGATGATGCGGTCCGGCGTGGTAACGCTCAATATCCGCCGGACAATCTCTTGTACCAAAGATTCATCAATTCCCATGGTTATCCCCCTATGGGTTCGAAACTTGCGCCTGGGTACCCCGCCCGCAACCTGGTTGTTAAACAAGAGGGGATATTAAACGGAGAATCGGAGAGTTCGAAGGGGATATGCGTGGGGTCCGCCAGCAACCATAGGGGTTGCGGGTACCAGCCAAGCGTTCGTTCTCGAACAGGAGAATGGGCTGCGATGTCCGCCACGGCGTGACCCCTTACAAAAACGGGGGAAGCGAGGCTCCGTCGCCCTCCGCTTCCCCCGCTCTATCCGTTAACCACGGACCCCGGAAAGTCCGTAGGTTTTTGTCCAGCTCCCCCGGACAGACTCGAACTGCCGACCTAGTGGTTAACAGCCACCCGCTCTACCAACTGAGCTACAGGGGAGTGTTTATTTGTATATGTAATTTACAAAAATCTTTTTTCTCTGTCAATCTCCCAAATGTAATTGCCTGGCTTAAAGCGGCTCTCCTACACTCCTACAATCGGAATAATCTCTCCGCAACCACTGCACTTCCCATCCTTTATGCCTTTTGTTTCGGTGTAATATCCTCTCCGCCTGATAAGAAGATTACCACAGGAAGGGCAGTAGGTGTTGGTTTCCATCCCACCTACATTACCCAGGTACACGTAGTTGAGCCTCCTGCGTGCTACCTCCGCCAATCGTCTGACTGCAGCGGGGTCTGTGGGAGGAGCAGAGTATTTATAATGGGGAAAGTAACACGATAGGTGTAGGGGAATGTTTTTATCCAGGGATGCCAGAAACCCTGCGATTTGATCGATCTCTTCGGGAGAGTCGTTTTTACCCGGAATAACCAGGGTGGTAACTTCCAGGGTCGTTTTTTTTGCAGCAATAGTTATAAAATCCAGCACAGGTTGGAGCTTCCCTTTTAGTTCCCGCCTGTAAAAATCGGGGTTGAATCCTTTAAGGTCGATATTGGCAGCATCCATGAGCTCGAGAAGTTCTTCTGCAGGTTCCGGATTGAGGTAACCGTTGGAGACAAGAACATTACTTAACCCCCTTTCTCTGGCAAGTCTGCCTGCTTCCAGAACGTACTCTATATGGATGGCAGGTTCGGAGTATGTATAGGCTATGCCGAAAGAGTGTTTCTGTTCTGTCATCTTTACAAGCTCATTGGGATAAATGGTCTCACCCGGTGTATCGGTGTATTGGGAGATGGAGTAGTTCTGGCAGAAAGGGCACTGGAGAGAACAACCCGGAAAACCTATGGATAAAATAGTCTTGCCCGGATGGTAGTGATAGAGAGGTTTTTTCTCTATGGGATCGACCCCGAAGGCTACGATTTTGGCAAAGTATGGAAGTGTTAATTTACCTCCATGGTTGACCCTTACCTTACAAATTCCGGCCTTCCCGGGATTAATAACGCATTCGTTGGGACACAGGGTGCACTTGAGTTTATCGTCTCTTTTTTCATAGTATTTAGCTTCCATGTTTTTCCTTCTGTATATAAATGGGAAAGGGAGATTAACCGTTAGAAATTGTAGTTTTCATCACCGATATTTTGTTGTAGTATTTCACTGTCTTTCAGGAACTTGAGCGGCTGACCGACTTCGAAAGGTTCATATTTTATTCCGAGACTTCCCTTTTTTACCCAGATCTTAACCATTTTTAGACTCTTCCCGCTTTCTGTTGCAATGCTGGGCATATATTCCACATCTGCAATATCTTCGATTTTAAACTCGAAAAATATTGTATCGGAACTGAAGGGATCGAGGATGAGAATCATTTTCTCATTATCATAGGGGTGTTTTCTGGGTGTACCGGTAAAGGCTACACAATCTTTCTTTAGCCCTTTGTGAACATCGTAGAGCTCTATTTCAAATAACGGCAGGGTGTCTAAGTAATTGTTGACTTTCATTCTGGTCCCTTTTCCATAATACATTTTCCTATTTTAATTTATAAAGGTACAATGACCGATGTCAAGATTGTCTTTAAGCGATGGCCCTCAACAACAGGTAATTTTACTCCCCCCTTCGCCTATCCTCACCTTTCTCCTTCAGTTGCTTAAGCTCCCTGCCCGGTCTGGAGTCTATATAATCCTGTATTATTTGTTTGTTATCATCGGAGATGTCGATAAACTTAAGAGCCAGCAGCTGGTTGTTTCTTACAACGGTGCATGTAAGGGAGATGATTTTATCTCCCACCCTGAGAGAGCAGTAGGGAACTTCGGCACCTGGCTGTAAGTCGGTAGTCAAATGAGGGCTGTCCGGGAGGAATCTCGCTCCCGATGTGGATATATCCGATACTTCTCCTGTAATGAGTTTAAGATTCCGGGGATGGGATAAGAGGAACTCTATTTCATCGTATGGATCCGGTATATAGCGCTTCTCCGCCCTGTTGTCTTTAAGCATCTTGTAACGGCTTAAAAGACCTTCGATATGGAGCATTTTACGCTTATCTTTGAAATCTTCACCTATTATGCCGTTTACACCAAGGTGAGTAGCCTTTGCAGCCTCTTCAATGGGAAAAATTTCACCGATCAGAAGTATGAATACCGTCTCCTCCTTTGTTTTAATCTCCCTTAAGAGCTTTAGAAAGGGTTTCCAGTGCCTTGGAAAGTCTTCAGCACTGAAAAGAACTATATCCGGATCAATCTCTTCGATGTTGTCCATGGCCTTAATGGGATTTCTGTACGTGATAAACTCGAATCCCCTTGGACGCAGATGAATTTCCAGAGTCTCTTTGGTTATATCTTTCTCAACTATAAGTAGTATTTTCATTTTCTCTACTCGGTTCCAATATTTACCACCTCGTAATCATAGATAAACCATACCCTGTCTCTTTTCTGCAAATAGTAGGTATATCTTTTAACCTCCGTGTAATCCGGATAGGCAAACTTCTGCATAACCTGCACTCTGCCCTCATCGGGTGTATATTCGGTCTTGATTATCTCGAACTCCTGAGGTATCAGAAGAATATCACCTTCTACCCGCTGACGCATGAGATTTTCTTTAAACTCATCGAGCATCCGCATCCGTTCCTCTTCCGAAGATAGCAGATATCTGCGTCTTCTCGCCGGGTCCTTTTGAAGGAGGCTTTCTACATCAAGATAGAGAAAGAACTTGTTCCACTGGCTCTTTTGCCTCGCCTCTATGGTATACCTGACCACCTCATCGGGAGGAAGGGGCTGTTGTTTTAATACCTCTCCCGTTTCTTCATCGATCTGCCACTGTATCTCCCGGACTCCAACTGAAGGTCTTATGTGGAGATTGAGTAAATTTGATTCGACGGGGGTTGTTTTTGTTCTTGTCTTGAGCTCGGGATAAAAAAGAGCTTTAACAATGTATACACCAGGCTCAGTAATCGTCACATATTCATTCAAGTGGGCGAAAAAAGAGTACTGTTCCCCGGGATGGAGACTCAGTTCCCTGAAAAATACAGGTTGATTTTGATTTATTTGAGTTATATACTGCCGGGAGCAGGGTAATTTTTGGTTGGTGAGAGTCCTTACATCAAAATCAAGGTTAAATACTCTCGATTCGGAAAGCTTAAATCTAAACTCATCAGGGGAATTATTGGTAATCTCAAGCTTTATTGTTATTTTACTATATGGAAAGTAAATCTTTTTATCGAAGAAGCGGATAGAAAACTCTACACCCTTCGGGGTTGAGAAGAGCAGGTTAACCGAAAATAATAGAAAAAAAGGGATTAAAATTTTTTTCAAATTGTTACTCCGATACTCTTTATTATATTCGGAATAAATCATGATAACATTATTTTTAAAAAAGATTACAGGGATTATTGAGGATTACAAGCCCTATAAAGAATTACTCGATAGATTGGCCCTCGAAGATTTTCCCATTATGGTCAGGGGAGCGAGTGGTGTTTTTCTTGCATTCATTCTTTCCAGGTTAAGCGGTCAGACGAATGATTCATCCCTCATCGTTGTTCCCACAGAGAGAGAAGCGGATGAGCTGGTAGAGGATCTGTCTCTCTTTACAGATAATGTATTCCGTTTTCCTCCCCTTGAGATTATCCCTTACAGGGGGATAAAGCCCCAATCTTCTGTTTTAGGAGAAAGGATTGCAAATTTGAAAAGACTGCTTAACGGAGAAAGGGTGCTGATGGTTGTATCATTAAGAGGTCTGCTTACCCCGGTACCACCCGCAGATTTTTTTACGGATAAAATGCTGTATATCTATACCGGTGGTGAGTTCGATCCCATACATCTGGAAAAAACCCTCTCCGAATTCGGCTATCTTCGTGTACCTACGGTATCTTCTCCGGGAGAGTTTGCAATGCGGGGAGAAGTGCTCGATGTGTTTCTTCCAGGCGAGCACGATCCCTCCAGAGTGGTTTTCGAGTTCGACACGGTGGAGGAGATAAGAAGCTTCGATCCTATCACCCAGAGCTCCTTAAGCAGTAAAGAAGAACTGGTATTATACCCGGCCAGGGAGATCCTTTGGACGGAAGAACGCATATCCTCACTCAGGAAGTACCTGATGACTCATTCAGAAGATCAGGAAGAAATGGAGAAGCTCATAGGGGAACTTAAGCAAAGAAGAGAATGTAAGAACGAGGACATTTTTTTCCCCTTGAGTTTTTCGGAAAGGGGCAGCCTTAAAGATTATCTGTCCGGGAAATCACTTTTCTTTATTATAGATCATGAGCGACTTTTATCAGGATCGGAGACTGTGAGGAAAGAGTACCGGGAGCTTTTCTTCAATTACCGGGAAAACATAAAAGAAGCCCTTTCTCCCGATAAAATCCTGCTTGATCTGGATTCAATCACGGCTAAGGTGGAGAGAAAAATTATTTTCTCTTCTCTAGCTTCCACCGTCGAAGAGAGAAATTGCATCAATCTCTCATGCGATCCTCCCCGCTCTTTTTTCGGAAATATCTCCTACTTGAAAGAAGAGCTCTCAAATCTGATTGATTCAGGATATTCCATCTGGATTTTTGCAGAATCCAGTTCACAGGGCTTTAGAATCGAGCACTTGTTAAAGGATCTGCCTGTAGAGGTGGTACCTTCAAGAATCAGTTCCGGCTTCTCCATACCGAAGTTGAAGTTCATGGTGATTCAGGAGAATGAAATCTTTGGGAGAAGAAAACGCATCCCTCAGTCTGTAAGAAAAGCCAGAACCGAGGCAATCGACACGTTTGTAGAGCTTACCCCCGGAGACTACGTTGTCCATCTTAATTACGGGATAGGAAGGTTCTCAGGTATCGACCGGATGGAGGCAGCCGGCAAGGAGAGAGATTACATAAAACTTGAATATGCAGACGAAGAGACACTCTTCCTTCCCATAGAGCAGGTAAACCTCATTCAACGTTATATCGGAAGTGACGGGGCGAAGCCCCGGTTGGACAGGCTCGGCGGCAAATCGTGGGAGAGGCGGAAAAACCAGGTAAAAAAATCTGTAGAAGATCTTGCCGAGAGGCTCCTAAGGCTCTATTCCAGGAGGAAACAGATAAAGGGCTTCTCTTTCCCCCGGGATACGGACTGGCAAATCGAGTTCGAAGCGGGATTTCCCTACGAGGAGACCGAAGATCAACTAAGATGTATAGAAGAAGTCAAGGCGGATATGGAAAAGGATAAGCCGATGGACCGGCTTATCTGCGGTGATGTAGGGTTCGGAAAAACAGAGGTGGCCATGCGGGCTGCTTTCAAGGCAGTTGTAGCGGGTAAACAGGTGGCATACCTTGCTCCTACTACCATTCTTGCCGAACAGCATTACGAGAATTTTGCAGAGAGATTCAGGAGATTTCCGGTTAACATAGCCATGATATCTCGTTTTATATCCAGGGGAGAGCAGAAAAGGCTGTTAAATCAACTGGAAAGAGGAGAGATTGATATTATCATAGGCACGCACCGTATATTACAGCGGGATGTAAGGTTTAATAACCTCGGTCTTCTCATTGTTGATGAAGAGCAGCGCTTCGGAGTTAAGGATAAAGAGAGGCTTAAAGAGCTTAAGCATTCTGTTGATTGTCTAACACTCACCGCAACTCCCATCCCCAGAACCCTGCATATGGCTCTTCTTAAAATAAGGGATATGTCTCTTCTGGCAACCCCCCCTCCCAACAGGCAGCCCATAGAGACATATATATGTGAGTTTGATGAGGAAGTAATAGCCAGAGCCATAAGAAACGAGGTTGCAAGGGGGGGGCAGGTCTATTACCTTCACAACAGTATTGAGACCCTTAAGAATGTCAAGTCTTTTATTCAAAGACTTGTTCCCGAGGTGATAGTTGAGACAGCCCATGGACGGATGGTATCGAGAGAACTGGAAGAGATTATGCACAGGTTTATCCATGGTGGTATTCATGTACTTGCATCAACGACTATCATAGAGAACGGTATTGACATACCCAATGTTAATACAATTATTGTAGACCATGCCGATATTTACGGTATCTCTCAGCTCTATCAGCTCAGAGGCAGAGTGGGACGGTCCGACCGCTCCTCTTTTGCCTATCTCCTTTACCCGGCTGGGAGAGTTTTAACAGAGGTTGCCATGAAGAGGTTAAGAATTCTCTCCGATTATACGGCACTGGGCTCTGGATTTAAAATTGCCTTAAAGGATCTGGAGATAAGGGGAGCAGGCAACCTTCTGGGCAGGGAACAACACGGAGATATTCTCTCTGTGGGATTCGACATGTATATCAGGCTGCTCGATAACGCCATTCGGGAGAGGACCGAGGAGAAGGAGGAACAGCCACCCGAGGTATATCTGGAGCTCGATTACAGTGGCTTCATACCGGATTCCTACATTAAGGAGCCAAGCGAGAAGATGGAGTTTTACAAAAAGATTGCCTCTGTAAGTAGCGAAGAAGAACTCAGCCGGGTTTATTCGGAGCTGGAGGATAAGTTCGGCCCCCTGCCCGACCAGGTGCAGAGCCTGCTTTCCCTTGCAGAGATACGCATAATGTGCAGGAAGCTGTGGATTTCCTCTCTTAAAGAGAGAAGGGGAGAGGTGGAGGTGGAGTTCTCGAAGGTAGCTGCCGTCTCGGTAGATAAAATACTTCGTCTGATAAGAGAAAGCGGAGGGAGTGTGAAGCTCGATCCCTCCAAACCCAATGTAATTGTGATGAAAACCGACCTGGTGGGGCTTACCGAGAAGTCTGAGTTTATACGTGACCGTCTTTCCGTTCTGGTTTGAAAAATATGGATGGGCAAATGATAAGGGACTACATTCCAAGCTTCGTGAGAGGAAGGGGCAGGTTCACCAAATCCCAGAGAAGAGCCTACCAGAGGCTCTACGATAAATACTGCATTCCCTTCCGGGAGGAGAAAATCGATATAAAAAAGGTGATGGGATTTCCCGAAGTGATAGCAGAGATCGGCTTCGGAATGGGAATGGTTACAGCGGAAATCGCCGAGAGAAATCCCCATGTGGGTTATCTGGGGATAGAGGTTTATAAGCCCGGTGTGGGAAAACTGTTAAGTGAAATAGCGCGCAGGGGGTTGAGAAATATCAAAATAGTTCATGAAGATGCAGTCAAGGTTATTGCCTTCATGATTCCTTCCGACTCCCTTAAAGGAGTACATATCTTTTTTCCCGATCCGTGGCCTAAAAAGAGGCATCACAAAAGGCGGCTCATAAAAGAGGGATTTGCCTCACTGCTTTGTTCCAGGTTAGAGCCGGGGGGTTACGTCTATATCACCACGGATTGGGAAGACTATGCCCGCCAGATCCTTCTGGTATTGAGTAAAACAGATGGGCTTGAAAATGCCTACGACGGATTTGCCCCTCCCCAGGATTGGAGACCGACCACTCGTTTCGAGAAAAAGGGGTATCGCGAATCACGCAGAGTTTTTGAAATACTGTTTAAAAAAATCTGATTGATACAATTTTAAAAAATTGTCTTAAACCTTGACTAAAATAAGAGAATAGTATATTCATTGGGACTGAATAAAATCAGAAGGGGTGCATTATGATAGTTGCGCAGAATAGTTTCATCGAAAGGTATGCTAAAATCGCAGAGGAGAATAACAGGATAAATCAGGACTATTATGTAAGGTATAATGTCAAAAGGGGTTTAAGAAACGCCGACGGTACTGGTGTACTTGTCGGACTTACCGAAATCGGCGATGTACATGGATATATTCTTGATGAAAACGAAAAAGTACCTGTAGAAGGCAGGCTAACCTACCGGGGAATAGATGTAAGAGATTTTGTAAACGGCTTTCAGGCAGAGGAGAGGTATGGATTTGAAGAGGTTGCCTATCTTCTTCTTTTCGGAGAACTTCCCACATCGGAAGAGCTTGTGGAGTTTAAGGAATTACTTGGAAAAAAGAGAAAACTTCCCGATCAGTTTACCGAGGACATGATCCTTAAAGCACCGAGCTCCGACATTATGAACAAACTTGCCAGAAGTGTGCTCGCCTCTTACTCTTATGATGAGAATCCAGATGATACAAGTATAAAAAATGTTTTACGGCAGTGCATAGAGCTGATCGCAGCCTTCCCCACGATGGCCGCCTATGGCTATCAGGCAAAGCGCCATTACTACGATCACGATAGTCTTTTCATCCACGCACCTAGAGAAGATCTGGGTACGGCGGAGAACTTTCTTCACATGATCAGGTCTGACAGCAACTATACCAGGCTCGAATCAGAACTTCTGGATTTATCCATGGTTCTGCATGCCGAGCATGGAGGCGGAAACAACTCGGCCTTTGCCATTCATGTAGTCTCCTCCACGGGTACAGATACCTATTCTGCAATTGCAGCTGCGGTAGGCTCGCTTAAAGGGCCGAAACACGGCGGTGCAAACATAAAAGTTATAAACATGATGGAAGATATTAAGCAACATGTCTCTGACTGGGAAGACGATGAAGAGGTGGAGAAATATTTAACGAAAATACTCAATAAAGAAGCCTTTGACAGAACAGGTCTTATTTATGGGATGGGTCATGCAGTTTATACCCTGTCCGATCCAAGGGCGGTGCTCTTGAGGGAGAAGGCCTGTAATCTGGCAAAGGAGAAAGGTCTTGAGAAGGAGTATAAGCTTTATACCACTGTGGAAAGACTTACGCCTCTTCTGTTCGAGAAATTGAAAGGCTCTTCCAAGGTGATAGCGGCAAACGTGGATTTTTACTCGGGTTTCGTGTACAGAATGCTTAACATTCCATCTGAACTCTACACTCCCATATTTGCCATGGCAAGGATCGCAGGCTGGAGTGCCCACAGGATAGAGGAGCTTGTAAGCGGTGGAAGGATAATAAGGCCTGCTTATAAAAACGTAGTAGCAAGAAGGGAGTATATCCCTCTAACGGAGCGGAATCACAGCCATTAACTCGCTTCCTTGCGTTTTTCTCTGGCGCTGTTTATCACGGCTTCCGCTATTTTTCCTGAAATGGGGCTGTAATGGTCGAACTCCATCTCAAAGGAGGCGGTACCGGAAGTTATGGAGCGAAGGTCGATGGAATAACGGAGTAGTTCCGCTTGAGGAACAAGAGCAGTTACCTCCTGGATGCCTCCGCCCACGGGCTTCTGACCGAGCACCCTGCCTCTTCTTGCGCTTAAATCGGAGAGCACATCACCCAGATACTGATCATCTACATAAACCGTTAGTTTCATGATGGGCTCAAGAAGCACGGGATTGGCTTTTGTCATGGCAGCATTCAGAGCGCCCTTTGCAGCAAGACGGAAGGACATCTCCGAGCTGTCCACCGGGTGTTCTTTACCGTCAACCAGAGTAATACCCACATCAACCACAGGATACCCTGCAAGTACGCCCGACTCCATTGCATCGTGGAGCCCCTTCTCGATACCGGGTATGTATCCTTTGGATATGGCCATACCCCTGATGGCGTTTTCAAACTCGTAGTACTTTCCCCTTTCGAGTGGACGTATTTTGATGTTTACCCGGCCGTACTGCCCATGGCCGCCCGATTGCTTTTTATGGGTGTATTCGGCGTCTGCAGGTTTTGTTATGGTTTCTCTGTATGCTACCTGCGGAATCCTGGTGTTTACTTCTATCTTCTGGCTTTCTCTTATTTTATCAAGAATCATGTTGATATGAAGCTCTCCCATCCCGGATATAACCGTTTCTCTTGTTTCCTGATTATAATCGACGCGGAAGGTTAAATCCTCTTCCGCCGATTTCTGGAGGAATTGGTTGAGTTTATCTTCATCTTTCTTGCTCCCTGCACTAACCGTTACCGAGTGTACCGGGTTGGGCAGATTCAGAGGAGTATAATAAACTATGTTATCCTGCATACATAGGGTATCGTTGGTGGTAACCGTTCCCAGTTTTGTGAGTACGCCCAGGTCACCTGCAACTATTTCCTTTAACTCTTCTAATTTTCTTCCCTGGGCGGTGAAAACCTTTGAGATTCTCTCTTTTTTCTGTTCTCTGGGGTTGTAGATATCCATATCCGGATGAAACTTACCCGTTATTACCTTGATGAATGAGAGCTTGCCTGCAAACTGATCTATGCTGGTTTTAAAGACAAAACCGGAAGGCAAACCATCGGTACTTATATTTACGGTTACCTCCTCATCAGTCTGATTTTTGCCGTGTTCAACTACCCACTGTGGGGAAGGGGCAGTGTTGGAGAGAAAGTTTAGAAGAGAGATTATCCCCAGATTCTTTATTGCCGAACCACAAAGAACGGGAACAAATTTGTTGGCTCTGAAGCCTTTTGTAAGACCATCTCTTATCTCATCGGGACTTAAGGTGCCCTCTTCGAAGTACTTCTCAAGAAGCTTATCGTCTCCTTCCGCCGCCGATTCGATTAGGGATGTCCGACTTTCCTCTACAATTTCGGTTAGATCATCGGGAACCTCGGCTGTTTTTTCCTTGTTTCCTTCTTCGGGGAAAAAATAGGCCTTATTTTCTATCAAGTTGACAATTCCTCTATAATTGTTTGATTCTCCAATTGGGATGGTTACCGGTACGAATGTATTGCTGAACTTTTCTCTCAAATCTGTAATGGCATTGTTGAAATCCGCCCTTTCTATGTCGAGTTTATTTATGAATACAACTCTGGGAATATTTCTTTCGTCCAGGCGTCTCCATAATTTTAATGTCTCTATCTGAACACTGGAGCGGGCACCAACCAGTATTAACGTCGATTCGGCGACTCTAAAAGCAGGAATCACCTCTCCTATGAAATCCGATGATCCCGGTGTGTCCAGCAAGTTAAGCTTTGTATCTTTCCACTGAATATTTGTTAAAGCAGTATGGATCGATATTTTACGCTCTATCTCCTCATCTGTATAATCACTTATGGTTTTTCCTGACTCCACGGTTTCCGGTCTGCTTATGACGCCTCCGTGGTATAGAATCTGTTCTAAAAGCGAGGTTTTGCCTGTTCCTACATGTCCGGCTATAGCGATGTTTCTTATTGCATCAGTTGTAATACTCATACTGACTCCTGTTATGTATTGTTTTTCGAATATTGACTAACCGATTTTCAAAAGGGATTTTAATTACTATAACTTTCGTACAGGGGTTATGTCAACTGAATTGCCCCTCTTTTCCGGCAAAGTGAGAGAACTCCATGGCAAAGGTAGCTCTGCCCTGGGTTATGCTTCTTAAGGTAGTCGAATAGCCAAACATATTTGCCAGGGGTGCTTCGGCTTTTATATGTTCCACCGCCGGCTTGCTGTCAAGACTCACGATTACACCACCTATGGAGGTGAGGTGATTTATCACTTCACCTACAAACTCTTTCGGAGATATTATGTCAACTTTCATGATTGGCTCCAGCAGGATGGGATTGGCCTTTCTGCAGGCATTGTCGAACCCCAAGGAAGCGGCCGCCTCGAAAGCAAAGGGTGTTGATGTATTTGGGTTGTATCCCACATCGATAAGGGTTACTTCTATATCACAAACAGGGTACCCGTAGACAATGCCTGAAGAGAATGCACCAGCGATGCCCCGCTCCACTGCCCGTATGATTTCTTCCGGAATGGAGGGATCCCTTACATTCGAGCTGAATCTATTCCCCGACCCTCTGGGAAGTGGCTCGACTTTGAGGGTGATCAGGGCATCGTTATCCTTTCCTGCTATAACCTTGTGGTATTTCTCCGTATGTTCAACAGCCCTGGTGATGGATTCCCTGTAGGTAACCTGGGGATTACCTATCTTTGCATCGATTTTAAAGTCATTGGTTACCCTGGTAACCAGCACATCCAGATGCAGCTCACCCATCCCCGAAATTATTAGCTGACCGGTCTCCTCATCTTCTTTGGCCATAAAGGTTGGGTCTTCCTTTGCCAGTATGTTGAAACAATCTTTAAGCTTATCCATATCGGAGAGCGTCCTGGGTTCCACCGCCACAGAGATAACGGGCTGGGGAAAGTTCATCCGCTCAAAGACCAGTTGTCGCCCTTCGCTTCCCAGTGTATCGCCTGTCTGAGAAAACTTAAGTCCTGTTATTACCGCTATTTCCCCTGCCGAAGCAGAATCGAGTATCTCGTACCTGTTTGAATGCATTCGCAGTAAACGGTTTATCCTCTCTTTCTTCTTTTTATTTATGTTGTACACGGTAGTTCCTTTCTTGAAGGTTCCCGAGTATATGCGGATAAAGGACAGATCACCTGCTTCCCGGTCGGATTGGATCTTGAAGACCAGTGCCAGAGGCGGGCCTTCCTTTTTTCTCTCTACCTTTACTTCCTCTTCTGTTTTTGGATTATGGGCAATAACCGGAGGCAGTTCTTCCGGATCGGGGAGATAATCCACCACCGCATCGAGCAGTGACTGTACACCAATATTTTTTAGAGATGCACCAGCTAAAACAGGCGTAATGTTTCTCTTAATTGTCTCTGCCCGAATAACCCCTTTAATCAGATGGGTTGGTATATCCTCACCGTTTAGATATAGCTCCGTAATCTCATCGGAATAAGTTGAGAGCTGATCGATCAATTTCTCCCGCCATTTAAGTGCAATGCCCTTCCAATCTTCAGAAACATCGGAATAGATCATGTTTGCCCCCAGAGACTTCTTATCCCATCTAATTTCTCTCATGTTGATAAGATCTATGAGACCTTCAAACCCGGCCTCTTTTCCTATAGGATACTGTAGAATAACCGCTCGGGCGTTCAATTTCTCCCGCATCTCTTCCACTACCGCGAAAAAGTCTGCACCGATCCTGTCCATTTTGTTCACATAGACTATCCTCGGCACTTCGTATCTATCTGCCTGATGCCAAACGGTTTCGGACTGGGGTTCCACGCCTCCGAAAGCACAGAATATGACTACTGCTCCATCGAGAACTCTCAAGGATCTTTCAACTTCTGCGGTAAAGTCCACATGCCCGGGTGTATCTATGATATTGATCTGGCACCCCTTCCAGAAGCAGGTGGTCGCAGCAGATGTAATTGTTATCCCCCTCTCCTGCTCCTGCTGCATCCAGTCCATGATCGCCTCACCGTCGTCTACTTCTCCAATGCGGTGGGATTTTCCTGTGTAAAAGAGGATGCGCTCTGTGGTTGTAGTCTTCCCCGCATCGATATGGGCTATGATTCCGATGTTACGCATACACTTCTCGTTCTTCACTCTGTTTCCCTTTCAAGATAGTAACATAATCAATTTTTCTTAAAAAGAGAATAGATGAGAGCTCGCGAGAGGAGATCGCACAGGCTCAAGCTTCTGGGTTCTTAAGACTGCCGTACAGCTTGAGCGGTGAGTCTCCCTGACTAATATGCTTTCACTAAGAACCTGAGATCTTCGCAGCCCCCCATGTTCTCTTGGCGTTTCGGGTGATTTCTGACATACTAAACATGGTGAATCCGATGGGAAATAAATTTGGGTTGGTGTTTCTTGCGTTTCTTTCAATATCCGCTCTCTTTTTCCCCTCCATTCCGGAATGTTTGGCCGACTCTATGAGTATAATAGAGAAGGTAAACACCTTTCGATCTGCTAGAGGACTCCGGAGGCTTGAGAGTTTTAACCTTCTGGAAACTGCCGCAGAGGCCTATGCCCTGGAAATAGCAGAGACCGGGCTCTTTTCTCATACCGATGTTTCCGGAAAGCGCGCCGCAGAGCGTTTTAAGGCTTTCGGAGGAACCTCTCTGAAAGTGGGTGAGGTTATAGGGGTAGGGTCGAGCGAAGAAGCTGTTTTTCAAGCATGGGTAAGGAGCGACTCTCACAGGGAGGTAATTCTTGCCCCTCGATGGAGCCATATCGGAGTGGGAGAAGCAGAGTTTAAAGGTAGAAAGATGATGGTGGCTCTTTTTATAGACCGACCCTTTTCGGATATGCAGGCAACTGTAACAGATGATGGGTGTCTTATCACCGCAGATATGAGTCATCCTGAAACTGTAGAGCCTGTGCTTCTCTCTGGAGGAAAATATTATGATCCACTTAATATATCAGAGGATCGAAAGTATTTTGAGTTTTTTATTCCCTTTAAAGCGCCGGTGTATTTTCTCTATCTAGGCTATCGTTCCAAGGGGGATATCGTCCTTACAGATTACTTAACTTTGAAAATAGAGCTAAAGTGAATAGGCCGACTGCAGGTACAAGGCAGACCGGAGGGCGTCTTTTTCGAAGTTCCCTCACATAATCTTCGACTTTTTTAGTATCTTCATGATCTTTCCATAGTCCAAAAATTGAGATATCTTCTTTTTCGTTTGTATAAGCTCTTCTCTTAACGGGAATTATCTTTGCCAATGCTTTCCCTCTGAATGTAACTGTAACTTCCCCACCGTTTGCTACCTGATTTATTATTTTCCCAGGTTGAATTCTAACAGGACGGTTTAGCCCGATTTTCACCACCACGGGAGGTGGCTATCTTCCGTGGTAAACTGAAATTCGCCAATCCGCCTTGAGTTATTCGGTGTGCTTTTTTATCCACGACTCTAC
>QNBH01000077.1 GCA_003645645.1 Spirochaetota bacterium
CCTCTCTTCTGCTTACCGGAGGGTTGCGCAGGTCTGCCTTTAGAAAGAAAACCAGAGAAGAAATTACTCAACTGGGAAAAACCTTTTACGAAGCAGCAAGCCACCATGAATCGGCCCGTCATCTCGAGCTGGAAGAGGTTTTACAGAATATAGCATCGCATTTCGAAATCGCTGCAAAACCACTCACTATAATGTCGGATAACTATTTAGGAGCTTTTAAGAGAAAAGTTTTCCCCACCGATAGGTAAAATCGCCTGTAGTCCCTCCATGCAGATCCTGTGAGGAAACTCCTCACGATTAACTCTACAGGCAGGCCTTACATTTTTTACGAGCACAGTACGGGGAGTTATCTGCTTAAACACATGATTGGGAATAATATCATCGGTGTGATCAAACCAGTAAACAGACATACGATTTAAAACCTCTCCCTTGCAGGGAATAGTGGTAAGCATACGATCAAAGGCGGATATTCTGTCGGTTGTAACTATTACAATATCATCCTCAAGCTCGAAAAGATCTCTCACCTTCCCCCGGATAAAGGAAATCCCACCAGGCAATTCATTTTTTTCAAACCCATGGAATGTACTGCTGAGTAATGCCTCTACTTACTGTCTTTTAATAGTCTATATCTCCTCCCTCTTTTTTACTACTCTTGAGATGAGGCCGTATTCCTTCGCCTCCTCGCTGTTCATCCAGAAATCTCTGTCTGTATCCTGCTCGACCTTTTCGAGAGGGGTACCTGTTTCTTGCGAAATGAGATTGTTTATCTTTAGCCTCATTTTTTCTATTTCTCTTGCATGTATCTCAATTTCTGTGGCTACACCTCTTATTCCGCTCAAGGGCTGGTGAATAAGGAAGTGGGCATTTGGCAGGCTTAACCTCCTCTGCTTTGGAGAAGCCAGAAGTATGATAGCCGCAGCACTGGCTACAAGACCCGTCCCTATGGTGTATATTTCCGGTTTTACAAAACGCATCATATCGAAGATTGCAAATCCCGCATCTGCATCTCCACCGGGAGAGTCGATAAATACTCGTACAGGCTCATCCCCCGCATCTTCCATTAAAAGAAGCTGCCTAATAATCCTCTCTGCAAGAGCCTTGTTTATCTCTCCAGAGAGGAGAATATTTCTGGTTTTTAAAAGCTTCTGAATAAATCCTTCCTGCTCAAAGTATTTTGGTTCTTTCTCTTCTTCATTATTATCAGAGCGTAGAAATGAATGTAAAGAATACAGTATGTTATTCATGACAATTCTCCTTTGATTAAAATAGTTATTTTCCTATTCATCGACAATCGGAAAAACAGAATTACTCCCTAATTTGAGATGGGTTTTTCAAAAATCGTATATGTCTTTGACAGCTTTACATCCTTCATCATTTTAACGGTATTTATAACGATATCGTTATCATCCAGCACCCAACCTATATCACAGTACCGATACCCACGGGCTTGAGAGTACTTTTTCTGGTACCATATAAGAACACCGTCAAGAGCCATGTGTCGAAACTTCTTCTTAACTCCAAGATAACCGAAACGGAAACCCTTTACTCTTTTTGCTCCTAAAATAACCTTAAGCGCCCGAAGAAGTTCTATCTTCGAAATGAATGAGCCGATTTGCATACACTCAAAAATATTGGGCACTCCACCGAAAAATCCTGCAGGTTCTCCGTCAACATACACAAAAACAAATAGATTTTTATCCATTACGAGAAGCATATCATCTATAATTTTATCAAACTCCTCCTTCAGGAAGGGAACAAAACCGAAATTGTTCTCCCATGCGTCGTTGTAAATCGAGAGCATCTCCTCTTTACGTGTATCGAGTGATCTCTGCCCCCACGATTCGACTGTTACCTTCTTTCTCTTCATCACCAGATTGGCCACTCTTTCGAGTTTCTCTTCCATGGGAGTCATAACTGGAACCTCCCATGAAAATACTCTCTTAACAGGGTTTAAGCCACATTTGATTAACAGGTTCTCGTAATAGGGCTCATTGTAATGGTAGTAAACAATAGGTCTAGTATCAAATCCGTCCGTCATGAGCCCAGGAGTAGCTTCGTTTACGGGAAGATTCTGGGGCCCCCGAATGGTATCCATACCCTTCTCTTTAAGCCATTCCTGGGAAGAATTAATGAGTGCTTCCGCAACTGCCGGGTCATCGATAGATTCAAAATGGCCAAAAAAACCCACTCCATCACCCCAGTGACTGTTGTGCCTGTGATTTACAAAGGCACAACACCTTCCGAGCATTTGATCGTCCCTGTCAACAGCGAGGAAGAAGGTTATCTCTGCATGTTTATAGAAAAGATTATCCGGTTCGAAAAAACCGGTAATGCCAAGAAGCTTAAAACCAAGGTACTCATAGTCCAAGAGAGGCACGTAGTGAGGATTGTTCCTGTAAAGCTCCCGGTGAAACTTTACGAATCGTTTCAACAGCTTCTTATCATTTCTACTTTTATTAAAAAATTGAATAATTCTGATATCACTCTTTTTCACTATTCCGATCCTCTTAAATGTGGGCTCTTAATCTTGGAGAGGAAACCCCAAGGGTAAGATTGCTAAGAGCTTCTGCAATTGACACAAATTACTTCAATTCCGATTTTTTTTCAATTGTCTATGTGATAATTTTTTTCTTATTTTACACGCAGGATGACAAGGGCTTCCAACCCGAACCAATACCGGGGATCTTGCCTTATGCCGACTCCCAGCACCCTGAAATTCCGCACTATGGTGAGAATGCACTTCCCCCAACAGCTGGTGGGAGAGGACTTAAGATACAGTTTTCTGATGCAGACTATACTGAAGTAGTCAGCAGTATCCCGGGAGAAGAACACGAACAGCCCTTCGCCCGTTCAGGGAGCAGAGGGCAAACAATCACTGTGAAAACTTGCGACGTCGCAAGTTTTTTCTATCACAGCTATTGATAGGTACGCAGAATTTAATCATGAACTGTCAATGGGATCCAAAGAAAGCTGCTGCAGATAAAAGAAAATACGGAGTCGAATTTGCTGATGCTGTCGGTGTTTTCGAAGATGAATGGGCCTTAATATTTGAAGACACGGATATCCATGGCGAACAACGATTTATTACAAATGGAATGGATTTTTTAGATCGGATACTCGTTATAGTCTACACTTACAGAGAGGACGATATCCGATTGATTATGGCGAGAACTGCTACGAAAGTAGAAAGGAAAGAATATGAGTAAAGAAGAGTATGATTTTAAGAACGCAAAGCAGGAGCCGGTTGTGAAACCTTCTGCAAATAAAACAAGGATCACTATTCGAATTGATACCGATATTTTAAACTGGTTCCGGGAGCAGGTAAATAAAGAAAGCGGGGGAAATTACCAAACCCTCATCAATGAAGCATTACGTGAATATAAGAACCTGAAAGATCATGATTTCGAAGATACTCTACGTAAAGTTATCCGGGAAGAACTTAAAGTAATTTCAAAATAACTGTTACTGTCGCTTTCCCGCAAAAGAACGTCCCAGCATATGTGCTCTCGATTCCTCAACAATTGATACGTGCTTGTCATTGTTCCCCTGGGTACGGTTTCGAAAAACGAAAAAAGCAATTAAACTGCATACATTACTGGATTTGCATCGAAAGATTAAGGTGGGAGTTTTCAGGTTCCATGAACTCACCATAATACGAGTTCAACGGTTTGGATTCTTAAAAGCAGTTTCCGGGGGAGATGCCGCCAGTCTGGTAAGTTAGTCCTCCAAGTTTCCTCATAAAAATTGCATCGGTAGTTCGAAGTATCTCCTTGACTTTGAAAGACTATTCCTTTATTCTATAGTGCCCGTTCTTAAGGATAGAATCATCAGAAAAATGACAATACAATTATCGGGGGAAGCAGGTGGATATTTTTGATAAGTGTTTACAATTTAACGACGCAAAGGAAGCAGAAGCTGTAGGCCTCTATCCATTTTTTATCCCTATTGAGAAAAACATGGGAAATAGGGTAATTGTCGACGGGAAAGAGCTTGTGATGATCGGGTCGAACAATTATCTGGGATTGTCCCATGATCCCAGAGTAAAGGAAGCTGCTATTAAGGCAATTGAAGATTACGGTACAAGCTGTTCCGGTTCCAGGTTTCTTAACGGGACTCTATCACTGCACGAAGAACTGGAGCATAGACTGGCCGATTTTGCAGGAAAAGAGGCTGCCGCCGTCTTTTCTACAGGATATCAAACCAATCTTGGATCTATTTCCGCCCTGGTTGGGAAAAACGATCACATTTTTACCGATCGCTACAATCATGCATCGATAATGGATGGTATTTTTTATGCTTCGGGGTTTAACAAGGGTTCCGTTCATGTTCATCGTTATCATCACAATAATATGGATAACCTGGAAAAGCGCCTTAAATCGGTACCTCATGATGCACCCAAAATAATTGTAAGCGACGGTGTTTTCAGCATGGAAGGAGATATAGTTAATCTGCCGAGGCTAAAAAGTCTTGCAGATCAATACAACGCGAGAGTCTACCTCGATGAGGCTCATGCAATAGGTACAATTGGTCGTACAGGTAAAGGCACAGAAGAGCATTACAATGTAAAAGACAATGTAGATATAGTAATGTGTACATTTTCAAAGTCCTTTGGTTCTCTGGGCGGATTTGTAGCTGGAGATAAGGATGTAATACACTATATAAAGCATTTCTCCCGCTCGCTTATATTCAGCGCCAGCTTGCCTCCGAGTGCTATTGCAGCGGTAATGAAATCCCTGGAGATATTGCAAACAGAGCCCGAACACGTACAGAGACTGCAGCAGATAGGAGATCGAATGCTTGGAGAGTTTAAGAAGATGGGATTTAACGTTGGTACTGCACAAACTCCGATCATCCCCCTGATAATCGGCGATTTCCAGAAAACACTCTACTTCTGGAAGGCTCTTTTTGTAGGAGGCGTCTATACTAATCCTGTATTTCCGCCTGCCGTCCCTCCTGACCGCACACTCTTACGGACATCCTACATGGCAATCCTTACAGACGAAGATCTCGATTATGTGCTTGAAGTAATTTACCGGGAAGCAAAAAAGCTTAATATTATTACAAGTTGAAAAGCGCATTTATTGCTGTAATCGGCAGACCATCGAGTGGGAAATCGACTCTAATAAACAGAATTTGCAGGCAGAAAGTCTCTATTGTTTCAACTTCACCGCAGACTACTCGTAACAAGATACGAGCCATTTACAACGATTCCGAAGGGCAACTGGTGTTTATCGATACTCCCGGCTACCATGTTTCGGATAAGAAGTTTAACCTCTATTTAAAAGAGCAGGTTAAATCGGCACTGGAAGAGGTAGACCTGGTTCTTTATGTTATCGATGTAACCAGAAAGCCCGGAGAGGAGGAGGGAGAGATTTGCAGAATCACCTCAGCCTTTGCCGATAAGCTTGTTATAGCTCTGAACAAGATAGACGAAAAAAACAACTATGTAGTAGAAATTAGAAAGTTCCTGGAAGAGGAAGCTAGAACTGCTAAAATATTTGAGATATCCGGATTAACCGGAGCAGGTGTGGGAGAGCTGATGGATGAGCTTTTGGATATTGCACCCGAGGGGGTTAAGTTTTATCCTGAAGAGTATTACACCGACCAGGAACCGGAGTTCAGGGCTTCCGAGATTATAAGAGAAAAGGCAATAACACATGTGAGGCAGGAGATACCGCACGCCCTGTATGTAGAGATTTCGGATATGGAGCTTCAGCAAGAAGGGCAGAAGCTCTGGATAAGAGCTTTTCTTGTGGTTGAGCGCGAAAGCCAGAAGGGGATTATGATCGGTAGAGGGGGCAGGATGATTCGAACCATTCGACTGGAGGCCCAGGAGGAACTTAATCAAATTTTCCCCTACGTAGTGCATCTGGACCTGAGGGTAAAGGTTAATCCCAGGTGGAGAAAAAATAATTCCCTTCTTTCTAAATTGTTTAAGTAGTTTTTAAGATTTCTATTGTTTTATCAATATTACCAACATAAATAATGGGTTTTAGTCGGGTAAAAAAGCCGTTTTCCACAACGCCTGGTATTCTATTAAACTCAACTTCCATTTTTACCGGATCAACAGGTTCCTTAAAGTTGATGTCCAGAATAATATTCCCCTGCTCTGTAATCACCGGACCGATCTTGCGTAAAGCCGTGCGAATCTTGACCACTCCTCCCATCTTTTCTATGGCTCTGGTTACAGGTACTCTGGCCTGAGGGATGACTTCTACCGGCACGGGAAACCTCATTCCCAGGTTTTCTACCTTTTTTGAGCTGTCCACAACGATTATAACCTTCTTAGAGTAATATGCTATTATCTTCTCCATCAGGAGAGCACCGCCGCCGCCCTTGGTAAGGTAAAGATGGGAGTCAACTTCGTCTGCTCCATCAATGGTAAGGTCAAGCTCCCCTTCGATTTCGGGGTCCGCCAACCTGCGAAGAGGGATGTCAACCTGCTGAGACTCTATTTCTGTTTGCAGGCTGGAAGCTACGGCCAGGATATTTTTTAGCTTACCCTCTCCAATTAGTTCTCCGATTCGTCGTATTGCCCATATGGCTGTAGTTCCTGTTCCCAGACCCAGTTTCATACCATCCTTTACCTCTCGATCGACTACCGTTTGAGAGATAAAAGCCTTTATCTCATCCAGACCCTTTGTTTCGGGATCATCAATTCCAAGCATGCTTTTTTCCATTTAGCAACTCACCTCTTAATTCTATCAATCTTACGATTCGAAGAGTGTTTCGTAAGATTGTCTGCGCTGTGCGTGTAGATTGTGTGTCTAATAATGCTTCAGGGCTTTTTCTATCTTCTCTTTCCCTGCTGCCAGAAGAAAATTGGCCAGTCTGGGACCCCTATCTTTTCCTATAAGAGCCTGATATATATATTTAAAAAAGTCTCCTGTCTTTAGCCCCGATTTCCTTGCGGTGTCGAAGAGGACCTTAGAAAGAGACTGATCATCGCAGCTATCAAGCTTCTCAATCACCTCATTCTTAAAAAGAGAAAGAACCTTTCTGCCGGTATCATCTGTCTCTATTGGTTTGTCATCTTCTCCCTTTAAAAGAAATTTAAACTCATCCGGTGCGTATAGATTTATCCAGTTCCATGCGCATCTTGCTCTGGCACGGATATAATCCTTCTCATCATCCACTATACCCTTGAAACCTTCGACCACCGCTTCAACATCTCCCACATGTATCTGTACAAGGTTGCAGAGATGGCGGAAGGGAACCTGGTAGGGAATACGTCCGGGAGGTTCTCCTATCTGGGATAGCTCGTATATACGCTTCTCTTTAGCCTCTCTCTTCTCCCCAATCTTTTCCAGGCCAAAATATATCCTTTCACACCTGTCGTAATCTTCGTATATTTTAAGCACATCAAGGTCGAAGGAGATGGCGAACTCGGTGTTGGGCCTGGTGCCTGCAAAGAGATACCTTATAACCTGAGGTTGATAGATTGCAAGAACGTCCTTAAGCGATACCACATCTCCGGTGGATGAGGAGATTTTCCCGCCTCTACCCTTGATGCTTAGAAAGTCGTATTGAAAGGTTACCGGTGGGCTGTGTTCGTACACTGCTGTAACTATCTTTTTTGCAGTGTCGAAAGAGCCTCCTTCGGAGTGATGATCCTTGCCTGCAGGTTCAAAATCAACATCCTCGAAATCCCAACGCATTGGCCAGTCCACCCGCCATGGCAACTTAACCGAAGAGGTTTTTCTGATATCCAAATTTTGCCGATTCCCGCAGGAGTTACAGCTATAAGTTATCTCCCATTCTCCATCCCAGTTAAGCATTTTTGTGGTGTCTCTCTGACAGGAGGTACAGAACACAGAGAGAGGCCACCAATCATGCGGAAGGGGAGATGTGCGATGTTCGTTAAGGATCTTCCTGATGGTTTCACGTTTTTCCAGCGCTTTCTTAATCCCCCCTGCATAGGTAGAACTTTTATACATGTTTGCTTGATATATGTACTCGGGCTCTATACCGAGCAGTGGGAGAAGCTCTTCAAGCTCTTTTTCATAAACTCTGGCGTAGCTCTCTTCTCTCCCCTCGGGGTCAGGTACAGATGTTATGGGTTTTCGAAGGTAAGTTTCCATGATCTGGCGGTTTTTAATGTTAGAGGGGACTCTTCGAAAGACATCGTAATCATCCCACGAATAGATAAAGCGTACCTTCTTACCCTTTTGTCTGAGGGCACGTACCACCAGCTCAACAGAGATAATTTCACGAAAATTGCCTATGTGGACGGTTCCAGAAGGGGTGATCCCCGAAGCACATACATATACCTCCTTATCACCCTTTTCACGAATTATTTTCTCTGCGTAGTAATCGGCCCAGTGTAGTTGTTTTTCTTCCATAATTTCCAAGGGATTATATCCTTGATTTTGTAGTTATTCAACCGTAATAGAGATCAACCGATATTAAAACTATTGTGCTATACTGACGATAAAGAGATTATGAAACAACTTTTCCTTCTTATGTTTTTTCTTGCAGGCAGTGCGGTATTCTGTCTGGAAGAGGGATACGCATCATGGTACGGAGGAAAGTTCCATGGCAGAAGCACGGCCAGCGGAGAGATCTTTAATACCGACGATTTTACCGCAGCTCATCGCACTCTGCCCTTCGGGACAAGGGTTAAAGTTACCAACCTTGAAAACGGCAAATCAACGATAGTAAGAATAAACGACAGAGGGCCATTTATTAGGGGCAGAATAATAGACCTATCACGTGCTGCAGCAGAAACAATAGATATGATGCACGCCGGTGTAGTAAAAGTCAGGATAGAGGTAGTGGAAACTCCGGAAAAGGAGAAACCGGAAGCAGGTAAAATCGTGATGGAGAAGTCAATCAGCGCTCCAGATGCAGAAGCCGGTCTGATCATTCAGGTAGGTGCCTATGCAGTACGGGAGAATGCCGTAAATGTAAATAATATTCTTAAAGCGGAGGGGTTTTCTCCTCAACTGGAAGATGCGGAGTCAGGTATTACAAAAGTGATCATTGTGGGAGTCTTGCCTAAGGAAATTAACGAGGTAAAAAGCAGGCTCCGTAAAATAGGAATCTCGGCAGTACTTGTCAGGCGCAGATAGGGTAAGCAGCGGTTATTCGAAGAAGCCGCACCCATGTGCTTCTCTCCATAGGAAAGCTTGACAGAAATACCTGTTTTTAAATATATTTATCCTGAATCGGAAAAGAAAGAGCAGGGCCCATAGCTCAGTTGGTTAGAGCGGCGGACTCATAATCCGTAGGTCCAAGGTTCAAGTCCTTGTGGGCCCAAAGACCGGGCAGTTAATCATTAAGATCTGCCCGGTCTTTTTTATTCACTAGTATTTGTCTTAAAGATTATGCTTATGATCAAGATGAGTACCCGTTGGGAGTCCGCCTTAAAAACTCTTTAAGGGGAGTTAAGATGGCAAGCATCATCCGGGCAATTGAGAAGCGCAGATCGGTAAGAACTTACGATGATACCCCTCTTTCGAATGAAGAGAAGAGAAGGATAGAGGAAGTTATTGAGAAACCGCTCTCCTGCCCCTTTGGGAATAAGTCACGATTCTGCACGATCGATATGTCGGAGATTGACAAAAGGGAGGCAAGAGGGTTGGGTACCTATGGATTTATAAAAGGAGCAACCCTTTTTATAATCGGAGCTGCAGAAAAGCATCATCGTGCTCTGGAGGATTTTGGGTACCATCTGGAGAAGATAATTCTTGAATTAACTGTAATGGGATTTGGTACATGCTGGATGGGAGGGACTTTCAACAGGGCTAATTTTGCAAGGCGGATAAGCATAAGGGAAAATGAGCTGTTACCGGCAATTACTCCGGTGGGGTATCCTTTAAACAGACGCTCCTTAAGGGAAAATCTGATAAGGTTAGCAGCAAGTGCAAGAAAGAGAAAGCCATGGGAAGGGCTTTTTTCCCTTGGTGATGTTGAACATCCACTGGAGAGGGAATCGGCGGGCCGCTATCAGATTCCGCTGGAAATGGTACGAATCGGTCCTTCGGCTTCCAACCGTCAGCCCTGGCGAATTGTAAAGGAGCAGACAGGAGAGGTATTTCACTTTTACCTGAGAAGAACAAAGGGATACGGGAAAATAGTACCGGAGGTAAGCCTTCAGAACATCGATATGGGGATAGCCATGTGTCATTTTGAGTTTTCCGCCGGTGAGCTGGGACTTAATGGCAGATGGATAGAAAGAGAGCCTGAAGATAAACCGCCTGGCATGGAATACATTGTAAGCTGGGTGGGATAATCTATACTGCCCTCACTCTTCGATCTTATCCACTTCCATGGATAGGAATGACTTTAGAATCTCTCGCTGACTCTGTTCGCGTGCTGCATTTATTTCTTCTATATTTTTATCCAGCATTCCAATTACCCTTCCGTCGAGCTGTTCATCTTTAACCATTTCCGGGAGTATGCTGCGAACCTCACCGATGGACATCCCCTTACGATAGGGGCGATCTTCAAGGAGGGCCGTAAAGACATCTGCTGCCTGGATGATTCTTGAACCAAGAGGAATTTCTTCTCCGGTGAGATGGAAGGGATACCCATCACCCCTTAGTCCTTCGTGATGGAAAGAAGCCCACGGTACAATAGATTGAAATGTTTCTATCCGGGATAGAAGCTGAAAGGTGTAGTAGGGATGCTTCTTTAAAATACTGTATTCTTCCGGCGTGAGAGGCCCTGCCTTTTCTAATATTTCTCTCGGGGTGGAGAGTTTTCCCGGATCGTGCAGGTAACCTGCCACCTGAATAAAGACGCGTTCCTGGCGGGATAACCCCATTAAGCGGGCCAATTTTTCTGCTACCGCTGTCACCCCACTGGAATGGGTTGCAGTATGTCTGCTTCTAAAGTCGATAATTCGCGCAAAAAGTCTTGCAAGTTCGAGTAAGCTCCGGCATCTGCTACCATGGAGAGATTTCGCACCCCCCGGAACATCTCCGAATCTTTTTGCGGAAAGAAGGCTTCCAGCCAGAAAGCCTCTTTTCTTGCAATTTTCTTGAAAACTGCCACAAGCTCAGGGTCGAAAATCTTATCTGCCCGTTTTTCCACCTTCTCTATGATGGACTCAACCTGTAGCAGCACCTCTTCATCGGATTTAATCAGCACTGCTACACGGTCGGAAAGATTGAGGATGTGGCTTCCACGGGAGACGGGAATATCCTTAAATGTTCTGCCCTTTCCCCCATCCCAGGGCACATGGTGGAATCTGATAAGACTTGCTTCCTTAAAAAAACTTTGGGTATTGCGCAAGAAACCTGTAACCCAGCTCAGCATGACCATGAGGATTTTTTAACTCGAACTCAAGGGCGTCCAGCCTGCTTCTTAAGGAGAGGGCAACTATATCGTGCAGCGCTCCGGCCAGAGCAAGACTGTTTTTCTGCTCTGTAGGCAAACCCAGCTCGTTACCGATACTGTGAGCGATGTAAGCGACTCTTATATGATGATTTGCGACGGCTGGACTCACCAGATCTACAGCCTGTGAAAGGGTCATTATGAGGTCAAACTGACGGATATTGTAGTCTCTGATCATGGAAACCAATTTCAGGCTGTTATTATAGCCAGCACATCCCCTGTTTTTATTTGATCGCCGGGTTTTGCCGAGATATCTTTAATATACCCATTTGCAGAGGCATATATCTCTGTCTCCATTTTCATGGATTCTATTATAAACAGAACATCCCCTTCAGATACCTTACTGCCTTCATCTGCAACAATGCGGAGCAGGATTCCTGGAAGGGGAGCTTCTACGAGGTTACCCTTTCCATCGGGTCTGTTGCTGACTCTACTTTTACCGGAATCCTGGCTTTTCGAAGGGGAGAGATTGACGGCGCGCTGCACTACCTCTCGCTCTCCCGCCTTCCCGTCGGTATCGGAAACAACCGGAGTATTTTTCTCTTCTGCCGCCCTCTCTCTTACTTTGATCTGATAGGGTATTCCGTTAACGATTATTTGGCCGTTACTTAAGCTCACTTCATGATCCATCTCGTTTACAGTAATCACATAAGTAGAAGATTTTGTAAACTTTGGAGATGCTTCCCTCTCTTTCTGTGTATCTTCCTCCGTTTTTTTCCGCACTCCTATCTTCCCTTCACCTTTAAGGTAGGCGATACCCTTTTCCTTGCAGGTAGCGGTAATAAAGATATTTTCTTCGGTTACAGCCAGTCCTTCCTCCCGAAGCGTTTTCTTAGCCGCCTTTATCCCCTTTGAAGGATCCTCGTCGTTTATATCGATGGGGCTTCTATCGGTAGGCTCTAAATTGAGCTGTTCGCCCGCAAGTCTTACAATTTCTGGGTCTGGCGGAGCGGGAGTTTTCCCGAAATAGCCCAGTACCATTTTACCGTAACCTTCTGCGATTTTCTTCCACGGTCCAAAAAAAACATTGTTGAAGGCCTGCTGAAAGTAGAACTGAGATACAGGAGTAACGGAGGTTCCGAAGCCTCCACGTTCCACCACCTCACTCATAGCGGCGGCCACCTCGTTATACCTATGGAGGATATTGTTATCCCTCATCATCTGTGTATTGGTTGTAAGGGCACCGCCGGGCATGGGGGAGAAGGGAATAAGGGGTTCAACCTTCTGTGCTTCCGGCGGTAGAAAGTAATCGGACATGCACTCCTTAAATATCTCTTCAGCCTCAAGAATTTTCTTTATATCCACACCCAGTTCATACTCAGTGCCTCTAAGTGCATGCCACATCGTGGCAATATCGGGCTGGCAAGTGCCTCCGGAGACCGGAGCCATGGAAAGGTCTATTTGATCTACACCGGCCTCCAGAGCTGCTTTATAGCATAGAATGCTAATGCCTGCAGTCTCGTGGGTATGAAAGGAGAGATGTGTGCCATTGCCTAGCAGTTTTCGTGCCTTTTTTATCGTGTCGTAGACCTTGGAGGGTACCGCGGTACCCGATGCATCTTTGAAGCAGATGGAGTAAAAGGGGATATGGGCATCAAGAATTTTTTTAAGCACCTCTATATAAAAATCGGAGGTGTGGGCTCCGGTTGCCCCCGGTGGCAGCTCCATGAGGGTGATGCATACTTCGTGTTTAAGCCCGGCTTCATGGATACACTTTCCGCTGTATATAAGATTGTTCACATCGTTAAGAGCATCAAAATTGCGTATGGAAGTGATGCCGTGCTTTTTAAACAACTTTGCGTGAAGCTTTATGATGTCGCGCGGTTGTGATTCCAAACCTACAACATTGATACCCCGTGCCAGTGTCTGTAGCTCAGCAGAGGGACCTGCGGTTTTACGTACGGCATCCATCATATCAAAGGCATCTTCGTTGCAGTAGAAATAGAGAGACTGGAATCTTGCTCCTCCTCCCACCTCAAAGTGATTAAGTCCTGCAGCTACGGCTGCCTCGACTGCCGGAAGAAAATCTTCGGTAAAAACTCTGGCTCCGTAAACCGATTGAAAGCCGTCTCTAAAAGCGGTAATCATGGTTTTTATTTGTTTCTTCATAATCCCGTCCTTTTTGCAGTGAGGCAATATATTACAGTGTATTTGTATAGTTTACAAGTAGGAATAGATGGGGTCAGGTCTTGAAATTTGACTTTTTATTTAGTTCAACTAAGATTAAGCCTTCTATTAAACCTAAGGCTCATTTGAAGGCTCTCTTAACCTCATAATTTAGGATCAGTGACTAACATGCAGCAGAAATCAGAGGAACCCGCCGGGAATACTATAACTGTTATGTCAAATTTCAAGACCTGACCACTCTATTAAAGTTGCTAAATGAGAAACTTAAATCGAATAGAGTTGCACATTAAGAAACAACGAAATTAATTTTTTTCTTTTGGGGGATGACACGGTTATGATATTCATTTAGAATAAATTGAGGAATAGATACTGAAACGGTGGAAATTAAGATTTAAGAAAAGTAAAAAAAAATATCGGAGAGTAAAGATGAAAACAGAATATACTATAAAATGTTTAAAATGTGGGAAAAGCTATACGGATGGTATAATGACACTCACCGATGGCTGTAACGAGCCTGCCTTTCTTCGCACCGTCTATACAAAAAAGAGAATCTCCCCCGGAGACAGGGCACTCGGTCTGTATATGTACGGCGATTGGCTTCCTTTAAGACGTTCGATAAGAGGATCAAGTGCTCCCGTTTCCTATCGCGGGGAGAAGCTGGGGGAAAAAATAGGGGTTAAAAATCTCTGCATAACATTTAACGGATACTGGCCGGAGCGGGGAGTGAATATGACCACCGGAACCTTTAAAGAGTGTGAGGCTTACAGCGTATGTGCGCGATTACCTGAGAGCTTCGACCAAACACTGGTTGTATCATCCGCAGGAAATACGGCGAGGGCATTCGCCAGGGTTTGCTCCGAGAATAATATTCCGCTTATCGTGGTCATTCCGGAGAGAAACCTGGATGTGATGTGGTTTACAGAGCCGGTAAATCCATGTGTAAAACTCATAGTAGCGGGAGAAGACAGCGATTATACCGATGCAATAGTCCTGGCCGATTTTATTAGCGGGATGGAAGGGTTTGTTGCAGAAGGGGGGGCGAAAAATGTTGCCAGGCGAGACGGAATGGGTACCAGCATGCTTTCAGCGGTTACCACTTTCGGCGAAATCCCCCATTACTATTTTCAGGCCATAGGAAGCGGAACTGGTGCCATAGCCGCCTGGGAGGCCAACTTGAGGTTGATAGAAGACGGCAGATACGGAAAACGAAAAGCCAGATTGTATGTTTCTCAAAATGCACCGTTTACCCCAATCTACGATTCATGGAAAAGAGGTTCCCGGGAGTTTATCGAACCGGATCCCCATATTGCCAGAGCTCAGATAGGTACAATTTATGCTAAGGTGCTTTCGAATCGCAAACCACCTTACGGTATTAAAGGCGGTTTATACGATGCATTGCTGGATACAGGAGGAGATGTATTAAAGGTGGAGAACCAGGAGGCAGAGGCAGCGGCCGGGCTTTTCAGGGAAACTGAAGGGATAGATATTGCTCCCGAAGCAGCGGTTGCCCTGGCCAGTCTTATAAATCGAGTCAAAGAGGGAGAAATAGAAGAGGAGGCTCTGATTATGCTTAATATAACCGGAGGAGGGATGGAGAGGCTCCGGCGCGAGAAAAAGCTCTACTATCTTAAACCCACAGGTAGGGTCATAAGAAAGGAAATAAGCAGAGAGAAGGTCGAAGAGGTTATTGGAGAGATAACGGCAAAGAAAGAGTATAGGAGGTGAGATGAATAATTATACAGATTTATTCGATAAATGTTCTACCGAAGAAGGCTACTTCGGAAAGCTTCGGGCAATGGAGGATAAATACTTTACCAGACCAGTTTTCGATTCCAATCCCGGAAGAGTAATGAAGTTCCAGGGGAAAGAAGTTATTATGTGGTCGGTTAATAACTACCTGGGATTGGCTCAAAACGAGGAGATAAGAGAGGCAGCAGAAGAAGCGGTTAAACAGCACAGCATGAGTACTCCCATGGGTTCAAGAATGATGAGCGGCAACACACCTTTTCACGAAGACTTCGAAGCCTCACTTGCCCGGTTTACGGAAAAAGAGGCAGCCATACTTTTTAACTACGGCTATCTTGGGGTCATCGGAACAATTCAGGCTCTGGTCGGCCAGGATGATGTTATTC
>QNBH01000078.1 GCA_003645645.1 Spirochaetota bacterium
CCCATAGGATACTTTTATACCGTTATGTTCTGGCACGAGCTGACGCGGACAGATCACCCGGACATCCTTAAATGGTTACTCCATGTGAAACTCTGGTGGATACCGGCTCTTTTTGCTCTTCCCGTGCTTGTTGCTATTGGGGTGCGGATGAGATCACGGAGCATAAGTAAGGGGGATGGTATTTATCCTGCAGTTCTTTTTGCAGTGTTTACAACAGGACTCTCCACAATGGCATTGCAGATCGCCCTGCTGTTTTCGTTTCAGAGTATCTACGGTTTTGTATATGAAATGGTTGGTTTGATAATAGCCATGTTCATGGGAGGGCTGGCATTGGGCACTTTCATAGCAAACAGATATGTAACTGATAAGGCAAATCTGCGCACCCTCTCTTTTGTTCAGGCTTTTATTGCACTGATAGCAGTTCTGATCGCCCTTGCACTACCCCTTGCAGCCTCGGTTCGATCACCTGCCGTGGTGTTCCTTATTTTCTCTACCTTTACATTTTTTGGGGGTCTGATAAACGGAGTTGACTTCCCGTTGGCCACATCATGCTGTATGGCGATCAATAAAAATGCAGAAAAATCTACCGGTCTCGTTTACGGAGTTGAGCTCTTCGGTGCATGTTTGGGAGCTGTATTTGCAAGTGTGGTGATAGCGCCCATATTGGGTATTATTGCCTGCTGTCTGTTTGCTGGTATTGCCAACGCTTCCGCTTTTATCGTAGTATTTATGGGTAAAAAGGCTTATGTCTGATAAGAGTACACAGGGTAGTAGATTGACCAGACGAGAGTTCCTCAAAGCCGGTACCTGGGGTTTCTGTACTATGGGGCTCACCGGTATCTCTGCCTGTACTCGTGAACGAAATAATCAAAACACACCTACACCCCAGACGGCCAGGAAAGGCTTCATCAGAGCCATACCCTCACCATGGTTTACTAAACTCGAAAATTACAGGGTTCGCTGTGAGCTTTGCCCCAGGCAGTGTGAGCTTGCAAGGAGGGAGAGAGCTGTATGCAGGGTACGGGAGAACCGTGATGGGGTCGGATATACACTTGTATACGGTAATCCACTCCTTCTGCAGGAAGACCCTGTTGAGCGCAAACCCTTTTTCCACGTGATGCCGGGCAGTTGGGCTCTTTCCGTTGCTACCGTCGGCTGTAATCTAAGCTGTAAGTTCTGTGAAGCATGGGACATGGCGCTCGTTGAGCCCGAGGAAGTACATTCCTACGACATGCTGCCGGAAAAATTAATTGCACACGTACAGGCGGCAAATGTACCTGCCATAAGCTTTGCCTTTACAGAACCCGTTGTCTACTACGAATATATGGAGGCTGTAGCTTCTCTGGCTAAAGAAGCAGGTTTGCTTAACCTGGTGCACACCGCCGGCTATATCCGGCCGGAACCGCTTAAGGCACTCGTTAAAAATCTGGATGCAGTCAATGTGGACCTTAAGAGCTTCGATCCGGTATTCTACCGGGAAGTTGTCGGCGGGGAGCTTGAACCGGTTCTTGCTACCTTGAAACTTTTAAAAGAAGCCGGTATCCATATCGAAATCACAAACATCCTCATACCCACTTTGAATGATGATCCGGAGGGAATAGGCCGGATGTGTCAATGGATAGCAAGAGAACTGGGAACGGATATACCGGTTCACTTTGCCCGATTCTATCCACTGTATAAGCTTTCCAACCTTCCCCAAACTCCCGTTTCCACTCTTGACAGGGCACGCAGTATCGCCCTTAATGAGGGGCTTAAATTTGTCTATATCGCCAGAGTAACCGGTCATGAAGGAGAGAATACGTTCTGTCCGGGCTGCAGAGAGGTGGTCATCAAGCGGATGGGGTTCGTGATTGATGAAATGCATCTTGATAAGGGAAAATGCTCCTATTGCGGTACAGAGATACCGGGAATATGGGCTTAATTCATCCTGCCCTGCGTCTATATATCTCCAGATTCGACAGGGATCTCCTGTCGAGATTGGTTAAGCCTGCCTCTATGGCCCATTCCATCGCCTCCACAAACTCTTCCGGAGTGATTGCACGGGCAATCCTCTCATATTCGTAGGCCTTATGTTCCACCCGATACTGAGCCATTATGTTTACATATGTACCTGTTGACAGGTTTTCCGATACCCATTTGACGAACTCCCTTGTACCGGCCACCCGATTTGGCATAACCAGATGTCGTACCATCAGGCCACGCAAGGCAATACCCCGTTCATCCGTTATGAGATCACCTACCTGCCTGTACATTTCTATAATAGAACTCTGAGCCATATACGGATAGTCAGAAGCAGAGGCAAAATTGTAGCGGCTCGCTTCGGCACCATCCATAAACTTAAGATCCGGCAGATAAATGTCCACAATTCCGTCCAGAAGTTTTATAATCTCAACAAGTTCGTAACCGCTGGTATTATAGCATAGGGGCAGATGCAACCCCTTTTTCATGGCAATACGGGTGGCACTGACAATATTCGGCATAACATGCGTGGGGGTTACCACGTTTATGTTATGGCAGCCTATTTTCTGGAGGTTGAGCATCATATCGGCCAGCTCTTCATCGCTTACTTCACGCCCCCAGCCCTCGTGAGCTATAGGCCAGTTCTGGCAGAAAACACAGCGAAGGTTGCAGTTGGAGAAAAAAATGGTGCCCGAACCCCCTTGCCCTACGAGTGGTAATTCTTCGCCAAAGTGGGGGTGATGGCCGTAAACCATCGCTTTCTCTGGAGCCCGGCAGAATCCTCTCTGCCCCTTTCGCCTGTTTACGCCACAGCGGTTCGGGCATAGCTCACATTTTTCCATTATTTTGTATGCCTGCTCGATCCTGTCGGCAAGTTTACCTTCTGCCTCCAGTTTTACATAGGCAGGCTGCCAGGGATTTCTCGACTCAGTCTGTGGTTTGTTCTTGCGGACACAGGCTTTTAACAGGAGAGCTCCACCGGTAAGACACATTATTTTAATAAACTCTCTGCGTGTCATCCCTTAACCCTCACATTATATAATATATCTTTAGAGAACTCCTTTAACAAGCCGGATAAACTCTTCTGCTTTTTTCTCTATTTCTTTGTTATCTGTAAGGATATTAATGCCAAAATCGGCACCTATTCCGGGGTCAACTACTCCTACACTTAAGTTAATGCTTCTCGACAGAATATCATCGGTTTTTGGAAGCATATTTTTAGAGAAGGGTCTCTTACCACTGGAATCTCTCCACTGAAGAATCTGCTCCATGTTGTTGTATACATGCCATCCACTTCCCGAGAGGGTTTTTGTTCTTAGAGCCTTTGCCACTTTTTCTGCAATTCCGGCTTCAGGAAATTGGATTGTAAGCAGTGTGGCGCACTCTTCGGGATCGTTTATCTTTCTAAAACTCATATCCTTTATGTCTCCGGAGCTGAGAAGTTCCTTAAATATCTTTTTCTTCTCTCTTAAGAGATCAAGAATTGTATCCAATTTCGACAATTGACCGAGAAGAAATGCTCCGGTTAACTCGTTCATACGCATGTTAACACCAACTATGGTTCTTTCGCCAATTTCAACCCCCTTACGCAGCGGCTTATGGCCCTGATCGTGATAGGCAAAAGCACGCTCATAGAGTTGCCTGTTATTCGTGGTAATCATACCACCATCACCGGCATTTATTACCTTATAGATGTTGAAAGAAAAACCTCCCATATCTCCGATAGAACCTAACCTTTCACCTTTATAACCACCTCCTACTGCCTGACAGCAATCTTCAATAACGAAAAGGTTGTGCTTTCGAGCGATTTTCATTATTTCATCCATATCACAGGGATTGCCCAGCATATGAACCGGCATTACCACCTTCGTCTTCCCGGTGATTTTATTTTCCAGATCATCCGGATCAACCGTGAGAGATTCATCTATTTCAGTAAGTACCGGTGTCGCCCCTGCACTAATAATCGAAGATATGGAGGCGATAAAGGTATAACCTGGAACAAGCACTTCATCCCCGGCTCCGATATCCAGCGCTTTTAAACTTGCAATCAATGCACTTGTGCCTGAGTTGACGGCAACACAGTGCTGTACTCCGATTTTTTTTGCAAACTCAGACTCCAGAGTATAAACTTTTTGTTTAAAGTTTTTATCTTCGTCTTTTCCGTAACGGGAAAGATAGCCGCTCTCAAGAACTTCCAGAACATGTTTTTTCTCCTCTTCTCCGAATAAAAATGCACCCGGCCCCGGCATATTATACCTCCGTATTAAAATATGTTTCACCTATTTTTTTATAACTAATTAAATGTATGTTTTCTTCATCCAGTACTTTTTTCAAATTATCCGATACAAAAAACTCATAATCCTTGGTTCGACACTCCCAGGTTTCAGGTTCCATATCAATCAACTCTTCACACTCTTTCCCCGGATGAATCGCCCATTCCGAAACACCGGAAGGAAGGGTTTCAAGCAGGTGCGTATATGTTTTCGCCCTTTCTTTAACCGGTAAACAGTAACTATCAAGTGTATCATAATTTATAACCGGCATTCCCTCATCCTCTGCCTTTCTTCTCAACCTCCTATCCTTGATCCGAACCGGTAACCTGTATTCCCTGCCGAGCGTCAGAGTCATTGAAAATATGTCATCCCGTAGTTCATGGGCATGACAATGGCTGTCCAGGTGCGTAGGTTTTACCCCCGACGAAAAAGCCTCATCAATCTGTTTTCTGAACTCTGCTTCCACCTCATTCAACAGGGCATTTTCAGTATACGATTTCATCTCCGATTGGGAATAAAAGAATCTGTCGCTTCTGTCTATTAACGAAGAAACATCTTTAGGGCAGTTTAATGGCCCCCATCTGTAATAGGGTTGTTCGCTGATAACCGTTAAATGTACACCGATTTCCAAACCCCTGTGTTTACTTAACCGTCTTATCCCATCCAGGCTCCACGCACAGGGCATCATAATCGTGCACGAACTGGCATTTCCTTTGGCAAGAATTTCTTCGGCTGCGGTATTGATTGCGTTACACATCCCATAATCGTCGATATTTACAATAAGAAGTCTATCTTCCTCTCTATAACCAAGTTTCTCAGTAAGTTTAAACCTCATATAAACGCTCTCCCCTTTTTCCTGCAACTGTTTCTATATCTCAACGACGATGGATTACTTTATTCTCCTTTAGAGAAGTAACTGCATCACAGGCTGCTTCTACTGCAATCTTTCCATCATAAAAATTTGCCGGAGGATGAGTGCCTTTTTGAATGCAATCTACAAATGCCTTAAGTTCCTCTGTGTAGAGTTTACGGTATTTGAAGACAAAGGCATTCATTCCCCCATCCCCTTTTATTATTCTGGTAGCTTCGGTTCCAGATACGGTTATAAGGCCTTTTGTGTCTACCCTGTGTAAAAGGGAACCCTTTGTCCCCATTATTTCAACTTCTCTTACAAACTCACTTTGAGGATTTCGCTGTCCCTGTAACTGCGCCATGGTTCCATTCTGTAATTTGAGTGATATAAGATAGTTGTCAATATCACCCATCTGTTTAATTTCCTGGAAACCAAAAACCCCTCCCATCGCGTAAATACTTATCGGTTCCGATTGCATAAACCATCTCACAAGATCAATGTCATGAATTGCAATGTCGAAAATCATTCCGCCGCTTTCAGGACCAAACTGTTTATAAAACTCGATATTATCCATCGCCTCTGTAGCAAGACAGTTAACAAAAACCGGCTTCCCTATTTCTCCCTTTTGCATCAGATTTTTCATGGTTAAATAATCACCATCCATTCTCTTTGTAAAACCAACCTGAAAAATCAAATCGTCTCTGATTAGTCTTTCCATGCATGCAAGTTGTTCTTTATCCAGTGCAATCGGTTTTTCGCAGAATATGTGTTTCCCTTCGGTCATGGCCCGGCAGACAACCTCTGCATGACGCTCTGAGCTGTTGGAGATAACTACAGATTCTATATCATCAAGTTCCAATAACTCTCTGTAATCGGTAAAGCGATGTGAAACATTGTATTGCTCTCCTATTCTTACTACTCGCTCTTCTGCCACATCACATACCGCTGCCAGCTCAGCTCCTTCAATCCGGCAGGCGATATCGGCAGCTCGCAATGTACCAAGCCTTCCCAGCCCAATAACTCCGACTTTTAACCTATTCATAAAAATTTTCCCTTTATCCGGTAACCGTTTTTAATCTTTCTTCGCTGCTTTCTTTTATTATACTTTTAATCAGGCTACCCTCTGTCCCTTTAGCAAACGGTGCAGGATGTCCGTAAAAACGGTAAGCATAAGCAGACTCATATCCACCGATTTCAAGCGCTTCATCGGTTGGTATATAGCCCTTAAGAGGCGAACAGTATCCTGCAATAATTACCTTTTTATCAATAATCATATTCTGCAACCTTAATTGGGTTTCTATAAATACTTCCCCTGCTATAAAACAAAGGAAGATACTTCCAAAGTCAAGCAGGGAAACACAGATGTCGGTTTTTTCTGGTATTTTTTTCTGTTCAAGAAGTGTATCCGCCCATTGGGAAATAACATGGGCAACATAGCGATACTTGCTTTCGAGTATTTTCCCATTTGGGATTCCTAAAACCGTTGCAACCTCAGCCAATGAAGCGGGATCTGCTTCAAGCCCCTCTCTCTCTACTTGCTTCATTTTCTCACAGGTTACTTTTAACTCATCAATTGAAGGTATCATCTCGTAGCAAAGGTTGTGAAAATATCTCTTATAGCGGAAAGAAGTTTCATAAAACGGATCTCCCCAGGAAATCACCTCGGGCATACCCTGCATTATTTTATCCACATTTTGGATCATCTTTTCACGGGTCTGTCCGGTATTCAATGAATTGATATTTCCGCAGGCACCTTGAAGATAGATAAAGGGGAATCCATACTTTTCACTCATCCTTCTTCTAAGTTCGCCGGGGAACTCCGCCGATACCTTCAAACTCCATACTGTATTTGGATGACAGGCCCAATGAATAATCCCTGCAAAAGGTATCCCCTGCGTAGTTTCAAACATAAATAGATTAAAATCATTGTAATCCGGTCCTCGAGCTGCCACTTCGTTCTCCGATGCCGTCATAACCACTCGACCATCTCTGCGTAATATCCTGCGATTTACATTACATCCCGGGATATACACCACGGAGTGGCGAATTATTACCTCCTGCATATTATTTAAAGCAGCATTCAATGCCTTCCTGCTCTGTTGTGTTACATGCTCTAGATATCTGCGATCTACTATACCACTGCCGTGAAGGGTGATCGTTGCAGGAGCGGAATGTGTATGAGTGCAGTGATATATCCTGTTATCTCCTGGAATGCCGAAATCATTAAGTTCCTTGTCTATCAGTTGGACAGACTCATCCCCCAGAGCAAGAAGATCGTATACAAGCAGAGCCAGTTTCTGTTGTAAAGTTTCAATCACAAGGGCATAAACCATAAGGGGATCGTCAATTCCTCTTAAAGCACGGTTTCTCCTGGCAATAAAACCGCTTAACGTGAAGTTATCATGTGCAGACGGGGTAATATCTGCAAACCCATAGCCGACTCTAAACAACTTAACTCCTTTGAAAATTTAATCAGCCTTGTTCTGGTCGGTAATTTTCATGGTTTTGGTTGTTCCGTAGGGTCATGTAGACTCCTCTATTTTTACCGGAAATTAGTTTCTAAGAAAATTTGTCTATCTAATCACCCTTTAATCGCTCCGCTTCCCAGACCTTCTATGAAATATCTTTGTAAAACCATAAATGCTATAAGCAGAGGAACTACCGCGATTATTGTCAACGCCATAACCGAGTTCCAGTCAATCGCATATTGGCCGAATAAACGGGCAAGACCTACTGTAACGGGTGCAACTTTTATCCCTTCCGACAGTATCAGTGCAAATAAAAACTCATTCCATGAACGTATAAAGGCGAGCAATCCTACTCCGATTAATGCCGGCTTAATTTGCGGAACCATAATCTGTGTGATAATTCTTATTACTCCACTTCCATCAATCATTGCGGATTCTTCCATCTCGTAGGGCACCATATCAAAATAACCTTTTAACACCCAGAGAACCAGAGGAAGCACAAAAGCCGTATCTACTATTATAAGTGCCGTATAGGTGTTGTATAAACCTAACACACGGGCCATATTAAAAATTGGGATCATGAGAACGGCACCCGGAAACAGTTGAAGGCAAAGTATGCCTACCATGATTACCCTTTTAGCAGGTAATCTGTAGCGGGAGAGAGAGTATCCCCCCATAATGCCGAGCAGAAGGGTGAGACCTACCGTACAGAAAGCAATGAAATACCCATTAAAAAAATAACGGCGGTATTCGTAATCTAAAAGAATGTTGTACGATTTAAAAGAAATAGTTGGTGAAAATATTTTTGGAGGATATCGGAAAAGCTGATCCATCGGTTTAAGTGAAGTCCCCAGCGCTATAAGTACAGGGAAAAGAAATAAAGCGGTTACGGCACCCATTCCAAGAAAAAGAAGAATTTGTCTTTCTACATCCCTTCTTCTATACATGCTCCTCGCTCTCTTTTGACATCAGTATATACAGCCCCATCACCACAATTACTATTAAAACCATGATCATACTTAATGAGGTTGCATAACCGAGGTCGAACCGTTGTATACCCTTTTCGTATATTAAAAAACCAGGAAGATAGGTTGATCTAAGCGGGCCGCCCTTTGTCATAACCCAGATTAAATCAAAATGGTTTATGGTGGTAACAAAATCGATAAGAATAAGTATCATTGTTAAATATTTCATCATTGGTAAGGTAACATAACGAAAGGATTGGATACCTGTACACCCATCCAGCTTTGCTGCTTCAAAGAGAGAATCGGGAATTCTCTGCAATCCACCGAGAATGAGAATCATGTACATTACAAAATCTTTCCATGCGTTGATAGCTAAGACGGAAAAAAGGGCTATTTTAGGATCACTTAAGAATCCTACTCTTGTATTGAAAAGAGACATAGTAAAATAGTTTAAAAACCCCTGAGGATGGTATAATATCTTGAATATCAAAGCTGCAGCAGGAGCAGAGAATATCCATGGAATTAGAATTATAGATTTAAACAAACTCCTCAAGCCTTCTACAGGCCACGAACGTGAAAGCATCAGAGCCACTACCCATCCTATTGCCATATGAGCGATTATTGTAGTAATTGTAAAAACAAAAGCATTTTTTAAACTTGTATGAAAAAGTGAATCTTTAAAGATGGTGATGTAGTTTTGTAATCCCACAAACTGTTCGGTTTGAGTTGAGATCTCTATCTGAAACAGGCTCTGTTTTATTATAACCGTTAATGGAAAAATAAAAATTGCAAGCAGAAACAGTAAAACAGGGAGAAACAATAAATATCCCGTTAGACGCTTATTTGCCTGAATGCCTCGACTAATCAAACCTTTCAAATCCTCTCGTTAACTGTAATAAATCCTTCTTCCTTATATGAATATAGTCAGGGGCATGCTGAGAGTGCATGCCCCTGATATTGTATTTTATCCTTTAATCACTTCTTTCTATATGCTTCGATCACCTCGTTCCAGTGATCTGCCGCATCATCCAGAGCCTCTTTAGCGGTTTTCTGTCCCATCCAGTAAGCCTGAACATTCTCACCGAAACTGTTTATAAGGTCCCCCAATTCAGGTACAAATGGCAGTGGCTGGCCTCCGGGTCGTGAAAGCATCACAGGAATCTGTTTAAGCAGGGGATCCTCATCATACACTGGACTGGAGAAGGCTTTTTTATTCGCCCATGGAGTTTTAACCTCTTCGGTCATCATCAACGCAACTTCATCACTTATAAGATGTTTGAAGAACTCCCATGCTATCCCGGGATTTCTAGAGTTTTTTGACAGAGAAGCGCCGCTTCCCGAGGAAACGAATCCACCTGTAGCATCTTCAAACGGAGGAGTATAACTTAACTTAAGATCCGGGTTTCTCTGCCTGGCTATTGGACCGATAAAGGGGCCGATCATGAGCATGCCTATCTCCTCAGAGGTAAGCAATTCTATTGTCATCGGATCGGAAAGGCTCAGTGCATCCGGGTAAAGGAGATCCTTATCTGCCAGGTTCTTCCAGTACTGCAGTGCCCTTGCACCTGCCTCCGAATTAAACACGGCCGTTCCTTCTTTATCGAGAAGAGCACCTCCCGCCTGGATAAGCCGGGTAAAGTAACTGTATAGGAGGAAATGGGCGAAACTGTCCTTTGCCAGAGGTATCGCCATACCGTATTTGCCAGTAGCATTTTTGTACTGTGCGAGTCTCTCTTCCAGCTCATTCCAGTCGGTAGGCACATTAATCCCAAGTTCTTCGAACTTTCCAACATTGTACACCGGACCATAACTCATTGCATACAACCACTGAATTACGGCACGACCCCCATAGTAACCTGTCCATCCCGGATTATATCTCTCCTTCCAGTAGTCTCCCTCTTTTTCTATGAGTGGCTCAAGATTGGCGAGGATACCCATTTTGTCGAAACGGGGTACCCAGTTAAACTCCATGCCCATTACATCGGGAGTCTCACCGGCCTGGGACATTGCAAGAAGCTTATCTTCAAAGGCACTGTGGGGAGAATTAAGCATCTTAACCTGTACATCGGGATGTTTTTCCATGAACATGTCTGCTATTTTCTGCATGGTATCTTTACCATACTCGTCATCCCACCACCCCAGAAAGGTTATGGTTACCTTTTCTTTTTTAGTTTCCGCAGGTGCAGCTTTTTTCTCCTGTCTACCTCCGGCAAACAAGGTTCCAACACTCAACATGGCTACAATTATCAGAACAACTGGGAACCTGAGCCCGATTTTGCTTTTTCTTTTATACATAAATTGCCTCCTTATAATAACTTTGCTTTCTTAAAGCACTAAAATAATTTCTAATACATGCCATACGGTATGTATTCTCTGGTTTTTTATAGATTCATAATCTCTTTCCTGTTTTCATATACCTTTTCGAATGCACGGACTATATCTCTTGTATCTTCTTCGTTTCCGAGGAGAAGCTCATTCGTAAGCCAGATTGTACCTTCTTTGCACACATGTTCTGCCACCGGACATTCGTTTTCGTATTCGTCGTACGGTTTTACTGGTTTTGTTCTTCCGATATTGTAGGGTGATTGAGGACTGTTAAAATCTATGTTTTTGAAAACCGGATTTTTATACAGAGGATACTCATATCCGGCCGAAACAGGAATTCCTTCTCTTTGCACGGCCTTTATCACATTCTCTCTGGGTGCTCCGTCCCATTTTTCTCTGTTGTAAAGAAGGCATACGAGGTAGTAGATATCGTTTTCGGTATCCGGGTGATAGGCGGGTGGAGTAATGACTTCTATAGAGGAGAGCTCAGAAAAAAGAATTTTTGCATTATGCCTTCGGATTTCATTCTGCTTAAAGAATTTTTTCAATTGAGACAAAAGTAATGACGCCTGAAGCTCTGTCAGCCGGTTGTTTGTTCCAACCATTACCGTTTCATACCACCCTCCATATCTGGCACGCCCCATATGACGCAGAGACCAGCATTTATCTGCCATCTCATCGCTGTTAGTGGTGATCATTCCCCCCTCGCCGCATGTGAGTATTTTAGAGTTTTGAAAACTGAAAATCCCGATATCTCCGAGACTGCCGGCAAATCTTCGAACCTTCAGGGATGCACCGGGCATATGTGCAGAATCTTCGATTACGAGAAGATTATGCTTTCTGGCTATTGACTTTATTTTGTCCATATCACAGAAAACACCACCAAAATGAACAGGAATAATGGCCTTTGTCCTTTCCGTTATTGCCCCCTCTATTAAATCCGGATTTCTGGTTAAATTTTCAGGTTTTATATCCACATAAACCGGTATAGACAGAGCATTAAGCGCACAGGAAGATGAAGCGATAAATGTGTAAGGAGTGGTAATTACCTCGTCTCCGGGTTTAAGACCTGCCGCTTTGCAGGCAATGTCTAAAGCCACCGTACCGTTACTCACGGCTATTGCGTGTTTAACATTGTGTATTCGGGCAAACTCTCGTTCCAAAATTGAAACCTTTGACCTGCCGTTTCCTCCGACTCCGCCCGCCGGATCCTTCTCATAAGCGTACATCCACCATTTCCCGCTTCTTACAACTTCAGATACAGCCTGTACATCATCTTCATCAACCTGAGGCCAGGCGGGGTATGGCTTTGTTCTTACTGGTTTACCACCGTGTATTGCCAGTTTTTTCATACAGTTAACTTCCAGCCTGTTGTTATAGCTTTTCTCTAACTTTTGCTAAGCTTATGAAAAGTCTAGCATAAGTATTTACACCTGTCAAGCTTTTTTAGAAAAAATTTTCTCCTTAGCCGGATAAATTAATAAGCCTTAAAATTAAGAAAAACCAGGTGCCCAATGACCCAGCTTGCGGCTCCGAGTACATCACCATCTTCGATTATATGGGTAAGTTCCAGAATATCGTTTTTCCAGTACGGAGGAAGACAGCAGGACATCGTTTTTATTTTAAGCTCTTCGAGGAACTTCTCCCCCAGAGTTACAACCTCTCCACCGATAAATATCTTTTCAGGATTGAAAATATGGATAATATTTGCAATTCCCTCGCCAAGCAGAGCGATAAAGGTGTTGTAAGCAGCGTCAAATTGGGTATCTTTCTCATCTCTACGATCGTCTATAAGGAGAAACAGCTCCTCAAGGCTTTCGACGGTAAGCCCGTTTTTCTCCAGTACATTTTTAAACAATTTTTCCGGATCTGTCTCGGCCTCCCAGCAGCCTCTTCGCCCACAGGGGCATTCAACACCGCCGACACGAATTACCATGTGGGCAGCTTCACCGGCAAGTCCTCTTTCTCCTCGAATCCACAAACCTTTATTAACAGCCTCTAAACCTATTCCCCATTTTGACTCCGAAGAACCAAGCAACAAATAAATCCAGTGCTCATACCCCTTTGCCTCTCCAAGTTCAAACTCTGCTGCAATGTGAGCATTTATATCTTCCATTAAAAAAACATGACACTGTAAAGCCTCTGTCAGTTTTTCCCACAAGGTAGTTCCTTTAAGTGTTTCCTGAGGTGTAGATAGGATTGCCTTGCCTGCAAAATCAACCGACCCCGGCTGGGAAACGCCAACACCTGCCACTTTCTCTTTTGCCAATCCGTTTTTCTCTATTAGATCAACAAGAGTTTTAGATATTACCTCTGCAACAATCTCCGGCTTTAAATCTTCTATGGGTACCCTGGCCATTTTTATTAAGGAGCCATCTACATTAAACAGGCCGCATTTAAGATAACGATAACCTACGCTAACCCCCCCAACAAATGCAGCGGTCCGGTTTACTGCGTAAAGTGCAGGTCTTCGGCCTCCTGTGGAAGCACCCTGCTCCTTTACAACTACCAGACCCATCTCCTCTAAATCTGATAAAACAGTTTTAACGGTTGAGAGAGATAATCTTGTGCGAAAAGAAAGCTCGGAAACGGGAAGTGCATCATTAGCACGTAAAATGGAAAAGACCTGTTCCTGATTCCTTTGACGAACCAACTTGCTGTTTAAATCACCGTTTAACCAGATACTCATTTTAGCACTCAACTCCATATAGGGGGATTCAAAAGGGAGCAAAAGATACCAATAAAGTATCTTTTGCTAAATTTATTATAACCTAATTAAAAGCCTTCACGAAAGTCTAATAAAATATTTAACGGGGGTCAATAAGTTTTTAACTAGGCAAACTCCAACCGTCTGGCCCTTTTAAGGAACATCGCCACCAGGCCTATCATCAGCAGGTCGATTGCTATAAGGATATAAACGCTGGTAGCTATGGTTTCCCAGCCGGCTCCGTACTGACTTATTTCTACAATCGGTTGAACGATATAGTAAGTCGGGAAAAGCTTTCCCACCCACTGGGGGATCCCGGGAAACATGTATATAAATGCAGGCCCAAAGAGAAGAATACCCCCAAGTTTCCACACCGCGAAAAGGGTTGTGATATCTTTTAAAACCACTCCCATTAGCAATCCCAGTTCTGCCGCCATAACCGCTCCAAGGGCAAGCACCATTAACAACAAAAGCGGTCGGGTACCGAAAGCCCGATTTAATAACAGGATAACAACACCGCTTATGAGGCTGAGTACGATTCCAACAATCCCCTTGGCAAGGAATACATCTTCGGGGGTGGCAGGCGTAACCAGCAAAGCTGTAAGTGTACCCTTTTCTTTCTCGCCTATGATTGAGGTGGCCGGCAGAAATATCCCACCCAGAAAGACCGCCATGATCACGATTAGCGGTAGAAGGCGCTCGTTCCAGGGGATAGTAACTTCATCTCCTAAGGTGATACTCCTGACTTCAACGGGCGGTTCCTGCCCCGCTATTTCTCTAACCAGGTTGATTATGGTTACACTTAAAATAGTGCGGTTCCGGGACGAACTCTCTCCCCAGATTAAAGCACTTATTGAGGTCTTCTCACCCTTCTTTACCGAATCATCGAAGCCCTCAGGCAGTACTACTCCCATGTCCACGCTACCACTCTTAACGGCCCGCTTAAGCCCATCAACACTGCTGTATTCCCGCATGTTAACGGCAACTGACTTACTTACAATGACCGTAAGTTGAGAACCACCTTCATCAACTATTCCCAGCCGGGGCTGTTCGGTGAACAGTGTACCAAATATAAGTGATATTACGAAGGAGATTGCCACCGGAGCCAGAATAACCCACACGAAGATAAAGTTCTTGGGTCCTGTAAAAAGCTCTTTACCCAGCAGTACACCTGTAAGTTTTAAACTCATTTTACTCGCCTCCCAAGGGCAAACACTCCCGCGCAAATCAATACAAGATCGAATCCCCCAAGTATCAACAGGTTCCACCAGACATCTCCCCAGCCGAAACCGAAGTTGGAAGCACGATGCACCGTGTCAACCAGGTAATAGGTGGGGAGCACCTCGACCCATCCTGTAACGCTACCCGGGAAGGCGATGGCCAGGGAAGGAATGAGGAGAATTATAATGACCGGCAGGCTCCATGCAAGCACGGAGAGCATATCCTTCGCTACGGCACCTATGATAAAGCCGGATGCTATAACGAGCACTGCTCCCAGGAAGAGCGCCGACAGCACCACCAGCGGCTGCCGGCTTAAGCCGCCTACAATACCCATGAAAAGGCCAGCCTGCCCGAAGGCAAGGCTTATCCCTGCAATCCCCTTGGAGGTAAAAATATCAACAACAGTTGCCTGTGTTACGAGCAGTGCGTGGATTGTGCGCCTCTCTATCTCCGCACTTATGAGGGTGGCCAGCCCCATGGTCTCAATCATAATAAGCATCACGGCAAGTAACGGGCGAAGGCGCTCTCTCGGAGGCAGGGGTGTACCTCCCATATCCACCCCCAACACCTCCTCCACGGCATCGATGTTAAGAGTCTTCCCAGCTGCCCGGTAGCCCAGCTCCCGGATAATCCCCACCACGGCATCTTTTATCTCCC
>QNBH01000079.1 GCA_003645645.1 Spirochaetota bacterium
ATAGTAGTAACTTTAATTCTTAGTTGCGCCCTGATTGATCCTAAATATGCTATTCTTGGCACCTGGCGATGGGAGTCCGGAGAGTACTGGGACGAATTTACATTTAACGCTGACAACACTGTATTGTTTAATACTTCCCTGGGTTATTCTTCAAAGGGAACATATACATGCACCAAAACCCATATAACTATGTACTGGTCCACTTCTACTCTCACTGTTGAATACGAAAAAACATCCGGGAACCAGATAATAATAACTATAGAAGGGGAGACTTATATCTACAAGAAACAATGAAGCCCGCAAATTCGATTCTCCCTCATTTCTTAAGCTTAACCTTTAAAGTAGTAAGCAGGGTGTTAGTCTCTATCGGTTTCTGAAAGACGCCGGCTAAGCCCAATTCCGAATAGTCTATATTGGAAGATAGGGAGTCCCCAGCAGAGGAGAGCATATATACGGGTGCTTTGTTTCCTAAAAGTTGAAGCTCTTTTACAAAGAGCCTTCCCGCATCAATTGACTCCATCATCAGATCGACCAGTATAAAATCGGGCCTCTCTTTTTTATACACCCGTAAGCCCTCTTCTGCAGAGCGGGCTTCCGTCATTATGTATCCGTTATTTTCCAGCACCATTCTCAACGAGAAAAGTACATCCGGATCGTCGTCAATACATAGAACAACGAATTTTCCGTCTTTCATTTTTACCCCCTTACCGATTCTTTGCAAATCTATCAAATGATCCAGACTTCAATATTTCCGTTAAAAACCTTACGGCTTCTTTCATATTTTCTCTTGCCCCTTCTGTCAGGTTCTCCCTGAACATCCCAAAGGAATAGCCCCTCACTCCAAGCATGTATGCCCCTGTCTTTGCACCAAAGAGCTCTCTGGAGAGCCCATACACCAATTCAGGTTCTACAGAATGGCTTAAGAAGCTCTCTGTTATTCGGGGCTTTATTGGGTAAAAGGAGAAAGGCTCTTCTCCTTCTGAAGCTGCATCCACGAATACAACTGTATCGTATTCTGCTATGGCTGCGGAATCCTCTACATTAAGCTGGTAATTGGAATCTACAGTTACCCCTTGGATACACAACTTCTCGATTTCGCCGGCCACTGCAGGACCTAAAGCATCGTCTTCTCTGGCCGGATTTCCGTAACCCAGAATAAGTATTTTATTTAGGTTTAACCGTCTTTCGGCTTTTGATGTTGTCAATTCTTTACTTTCCTGTCAATCAAATTATTATAACTATCGAAAAGCTCCACCACCAGGGGCATTTTACCCATGGCGTGAGTTGCACATGATAAACAGGGATCGTACGCCCTGATAGCCACCTCTATACTGTTTAGAAGCCCCTCTGTAATCTCTTTTCCCGATAGGTGGTCTCTGGCTACACCCTGCACGGCCCTGTTCATGGGTTCGTTGTTGTTGGTGGTAGAGACTATGAGATTTGCCATTACCACCTGATCGTCCTCGTTTACCCTGTAGTGATGGAAGAGAGTACCTCTGGGTGCCTCGATAAGTCCGATACCTTCTTCTCTTCGCTCTCCTATTACAACAAGATCATTCCCCTGGAGATCGGCATCGTTTAGAAGATCCTTGATCTTTTCTACGGCGTGAAGGATTTCTATCATCCTGGCCCAGTGGTAAGCCATGGTTATATTGTTGGGCTTACCCTTTGTGAGGGACATAAAAACTTTTCGTGCTTCTTCGGCCTCGGGCGTATCGATAAAATCACAGGCATTTACCCTTGCCAGAGGACCTACCCTGTACCATCCCTTCTCGGGTCCAAGAGACTTTATAAATGGAAACTTCATGTAAGACCAGTCTCTTACTTCTTCGGCAATGTAATCCAGGTAATTAGTGTAGTCGATATCATCGATAATTTTATTGCCATCAGCGTCAATTGATCTGAGCCTTCCATGGTAAAGATCCATTGCTCCGTCTTCTCGAACCAGAGAGGTGTGATTGGACTCGAAAGAGCCAAAATCTTTAAGCTCTTCCAGGTGTTCCATGGTGTAGTCTCTGGCAATTTTGACCGCGCTTCTCGCCCAACCGGTTATCTTATCGATTTCTTTTAAAAAGGTATCCCTCTCTTCGATGGAGAGATTTTTATTTATTCCACCGGGGATGGCTCCTGTGCCGTGTATTTTTTTACCTGCGGTTGCTTTGATTAACTCCTGTCCGTATTTGCGCATCATCACACCCTGAACGGCCAGTTCGGGATGTTTTTTTGCAACTCCGATTACGTTTCGTATCTCAGGATCGGCATCAAACCCGAAAAGCAGATCGGGAGAACAGAGATGGAAAAAGTGTAAAGAATGTGATTGAAGTATCTGACCGTAATGCATGAGGCGTCTCATTTTTTCTGCCGTGGGGGTAAGGGTATCTGCTCCAACTACCATGTCCATTGCTTTTGCCGCTGCCAGGTGATGGCTAACCGGACAGATTCCGCACAGCCTTTGCACTGCCACAGGCATTTCCCAGTAAGGTCTCCCCTTTATGAATCGCTCGAACCCGCGAAACTCGATAATATGGAACCTTGCCTGAACCACCTTGTTGTTATCATCGAGGTAGAGCGATACTTTTCCGTGCCCTTCTATCCTGGTTACAGGATTTATTATAATTCGTTTGCTATCATCAATTGTGCTTGACATATCTCTTATCTCCTTCTTACCTTCCATCAATCGTACTTTATGAGTTCATAGGGTAATTCCAGCGGCCTGTTTTCCAGTAAAGCGACCAGTGCCGTCCAGATGGTATCTGCGGAGGGAGGACAGCCGGGGAGTTTAAAGTCGATTTTAACGACTTCACTGCATGTATATACCCGGTCAAGTAACAGGGGGATTTCCCTGTCTCCCGGTATCTTCTTCTCAGGATTGTAAACAGACGGGCCGTTTAAATATGCCTCTTCGAGACATTCCTTTAAGGGTATTGTGTTCCTCATTGCATTAATCCCTCCCATAACGGCACAGTCTCCCAGAGCAATCAGAGTATCGCAGTGTTTACGAAAATCCTTAAGCACTTCTACATTCTCCTCTGTGGCACATGCACCTTCCACAATTCCTATCCGGCACCTTGTTGTGAATTCCTTTATATCATTTATGGGAGATTTGTTGAAATCTACCAGCTCGATCAGTTTTAAGATTCTGTCGTCAATATCCAGTATGGACATATGACATCCAAAACACCCTGTAAGGGCGGCAGTTGCGATTTTTGGTTTATCCATAAGTTACCACTCCTTTTGGTTAATCTATGTGCATGCTTTTTCTATATCCGAACCGATTGGTTCGTGATCGTAGAGACGTTTACCCACGGGTATTTTAAAACCCACTCTTTTTCGGATTATAGCGCCCACAGGACATATTTCCACAGCCTTGTCGGAAGATTCGAGCTCGGTATTTTTAAGGTCTGCGGAGGCGTTTACTGCTATTCGCCTCTCTGGGCCTCTCCCGACGAATTGAAAAACATGTTTACCATCCAGCTCTCTGGAAGCCCTAACACATCTGCCGCACAATACGCATCTGTTTCTGTCGATAAAAACATCGGGATGGGAGGCATCTATGTCCTTCTCGGGAAACATAAAGGGAAGGCTGGGAGCGAGGATACCGAATCGGTATGCCAGTGCTTGAAGTTCACAATTGCCGCTTTTCTCACAGAACATACAAAAATGGTTACCTTCTATAAAGAGCATTTCGATTATCTGTTTGCGGATCTGGAACACCTTCTCACTTGAATTTTCTACTACTATTCCCTGAGCAACCGGCTGAGTACAGGACGCCTGTGCCCGGCCATTAACCAGAACCGTGCATACCCTGCAGCTCCCGAAAGGAGAAAGCCCCTCTTTTGAACACAACCTGGGTATGTAAATACCTGCCTCCTGAGCGGCGGCGAGAATTGTCTGCCCCTTTTTTGCCTTTATCTCTCTGTCATCAATAATAAAGCTGATTTTATCGTTCATTTTTTATCCTTTCTTTTTTGATTCTAGTGAATAAAGAGTACCGATTTTCTTCCTGTAATGGCCTCTGAGTCTCTCAACGCGGCCTGTATATCAAAGGTTGGTTGTAACCCTTCCGTTTCCTCCCTTACCATTGCTGCGTATACCGGATGGAAGTTTTTCAAGGTACTGAGGATGGGGTTGGGTGAGGTCTGACCCAGTCCACAGCGGCTTGCAGCCTTTATATTTTCTCCCAATTTTTGAAGGAAGTCCAGATCGGAAGGTTCCCCCTTGCCGCTTATGATCTTCTGCAGGTAATTACGCAGTACCACGTTTCCTACCCTGCAGGGAGTGCAGTAGCCGCAACTTTCCTCTATAAAAAACTCCATAAAATAGTCCACCACTTCCAGAATATTTCTCTGCGGGCCGAAGATCATTATCGAGCCGCCGGTAGCCAGATCATCAAAGCAGATAATCCTGTCGTAGTCTTTCTCCCCGATCATCTGACCGGAAGCACCTCCTACCTGCACCGCCATTGCATCTTCGGCACCAACATCCTTTAAGAGTTTTTTAATGGTGATCCCGAAGGGGTATTCGTAAATTCCGGGACTCTGACAGTCTCCCGAAACGCTTAAGACCTTTGTACCCGCACTTCCCCTGGAACCGAGTTCTGCAAACCAGCCTGCACCCTTGTCCAGAATGCTTAAGACCGCGCAAAAAGTCTCTACATTGTTGATACATGAGGGGTATCCCAGGAAACCTCTCTGTGCGGGAAAAGGCGGCCTGTTTTTTGGATCTCCGCGAAAACCCTCGCAGGAGCTTATGAGTGCAGTCTCTTCTCCGCAGATATAGGCACCCGCTCCGAGTTGAATCCTGATATCGAAGTTAAACTCCTTTTTACCCATTACGTTCTTACCAAGAAGACCGTCTTTTCTTCTTTTTTCCAGGGTGGCTTCGAGAAAATTGTAGAGGTATTCGTACTCACCGCGAAGGTACATTATCCCTTCTTCAGCCCCTATGGCATAACCTGCTATGGTCATCCCCTCGAAGATTCTGTCCGGAAGCTCTGTGAGCAGAACTCGATCCTTGAAAGTGCCCGGTTCGCCTTCGTCTGCATTACATATTATATATTTCTTATCGCCGTTGGCCGCTCTGGTAAACTCCCATTTCATGCCTGTGGGGAATCCTGCCCCGCCTCTCCCCCGTAAACGGGCTGTTTTAACCTCGTTTATTACCTCCACGGGGCTCATTGCAAGGGCTTTCTCCAGGGCTATATTGGGCTGACTTTCGGCTAAAGAAAAAACAACCTCACCGGCTCTGCGGATGTTGTTCTGAACCATTGATTTTACCAGTTCATGGGCATTGTTTCCGTCTCCCAGGCGCTGAACCAGTTTCTTTGGGTTTCCCGTTAATCTTAAGATTTTAACAATTTCTCTTGCTCTGTCTGTCGAAAGGTACGTAACCACCTCTCCGTTAACCAGTGCTGCAGGCGCCTGGTCACACATACCGATACAGGGAGTGTTCTCCAGTGAGATCTTGCCATCTTTTGTGGTCTCTCCGAAATCGATGCCAAGTTCCTCACGAAAAGCCTTTGCCACCTTATCGTAACCGTTCATGCGGTCTATTATGTCGTTGCAAAGCCGGATTACAATCTGCCCTTTAGGCTCTTTAGAAAGAAAAGAGTAAAATGTAACCGTACTTTCCACATCGACCCGTGGAATGTTCAGGGATTTTGCAATCAGATCGATTGCTTCATCTGAAACACATCCAAACTGATTCTGTACCCTGCGGAGAATGTCCAATAAATGGATTTTGTCGTTTCCCGAATCTCTGCAGATATTTTTTACTGTACTTTCCATTTCTTTCTTCATCGAATTACCTCTTCTTCGGAAGATAGCTTATAATAAAGAGGAGATTAGTATTAACCTCTATACCGCTGACCAATTGTATAAAGGGGCAGCACCTTATAATCTGCGTTTTTATAGCAGATAAACAATATTCAGTATACTAATACAATAAAAAAAATCAAGTCATTATTTTATAAATAAACAAATTTTTATTGACAAATAAACAAAATCAATTGTATTATATTTTAATATTTTGTGAAATGTTACACAATAAAATGAATCAGGCAGGAGACAAAAAATTTATTCTTCGACTCTCCAAATATAAGAGGGTGTTACAGCAGTTCAAGGCTCTGGGCATGGAAAGGGTATTCTCCAACAACCTCGGTGATGCCATTGATGTTACACCCACCACAGTGCGTAAAGATTTTGCCGAGTTAAATATTCCGGGAAGCAAACGTGGGGGATATGTAATAGATGAGGTACTCAAACGGGTTAACGAACTTCTGGAGCAGGATAAACCAAAAAAACTTATTGTTGTAGGTTGCGGGAAGATAGGCACTGCCCTTCTTATGTATAAGGGATTTGAGCAGGATGGTCTTATGGCGGTTGCAGGTTTTGATATAGACCCAAAAAAGATCGATCCGAATGCTACCATTCCAATCTTTCCACTGGAGGAGCTAAAGACTTTTGTCAAAAAGAACAACATAAAAGTGGGTATTATTTCCGTGCCTGCAGAAAGTGCTTCCCGGGTTCTGGATTTGATGATAGAGGCAGGGATCAGAGGTGTACTTAACTTTGCTCCTGTGGAATTGAAGTACACAAAGCGATTTATAGCCAAAAACGATCATACTGCGGGCTGTATTATTCACAATATGCACATAAGTCCGGAACTTATAAATCTGTTTTTCCTGGTAAAGAAGCAGGAAGAGTAAACATGCTACGGGTGGTTAACCTGGTGGTTCTCCTGTATCCGGCTGACTATTCTTGACATTGCCTTTCCGAAATTACAACTTAACAGCTTCTCCGGAGAACCAATAGATTCCTCGAAATCATCATACCGGGGTATAGAGCCAAGAAAGGGTACAGAATTATACTTGCCGGGCATTTCTTTTACCGGGGAATCTCCTTCTTTTCCGTCTCTGTGGCGCATATTTTCTATTATGCCTCTGACAGGGGTACCAAGCTCCAGAAAAATATTGAGCAGACGGTTTACCACTCTGGCAGATACAACGGAGGGAGTGGATACTATAATGACCTCCGCACCAGGGAGAAAGCGTATTAAATCCAGAACTTCATCACCTATACCCGGTGGCATATCTATTACCAGATAATCCAGTTCTCCCCATATAGTAACTGCGAGAAGTTCTAAAAAAGCATCGGTTATATCACTCCCCCTTAGTGGTACTCCCCTTTCCCCTGTAAAGGAGGCAATACTCATAAAGAGAAGATCGTAGGCCGATTTGATTGGCAGGATCCCTCCGGATTCCTCCGGGAAAGATAGATCCGTATTCAGAAAGATGTGATCCGATGCGCCGTGAAAATCCAGATCGAGAAGTCCAGTTTTTCTGCCTCTTTCTGCAAGAGTAAGGGCGGTTATAACGGAGCAACTGCTCTTACCTACGCCTCCCTTCCCGCTTGCAAAGGCAAGGATTCGGTGAATCTTTCCTATCCGTTTACCTATAATGGAATAGCGAGGATCAATATACTCTCCTAAGTAAGAATGGCTATGCGAAGCAGAGGTTTCCTGCCGTGTTTTCATATCTCACCTGTTCGGATAAAAGAGTTGGTTTATCGATAATATACACTTTAAAAAGAGTCAAGAGCGGGATAATGGCAAGGTTGAACTTTCTTCACTTATATAGTATGAATCCAACTATGAATCGATCGGATTCAATGGAGAAGAGTTTTTCCCAATTGTGCAGAAGAAAGTTTATTTTCCGTGGTATTGTTCAGGGAGTGGGATTCAGACCTACAGTGTACAGATGTGCGGTATCTCTGGGGTTGACTGGGTTTGTGCAAAATCAGAGATCTGAAGTACTTGCAGAAATACAGGGAAGCAGAGAAAAGGCAGATGCCTTCATAAAGGAGCTTGAGAAACTATTACCGCAGGCGGCAAGACTTGAAGAAGTTCTTACAGAAGAGGTTAAACCAATTGAAGAGAAGGAGTTTAAAATTGTCGAGAGCCTTGCCACCAGTTACACCCTTCCCCCTATTCCCCCAGATTTAACCATCTGTGCCGAATGTAAGGAAGAACTATTCGATCCTGAAAATCGCAGATACCTCTACCCCTTTATCACCTGCACCCAGTGCGGGCCGAGATATTCCATTGTGGAAGATACTCCCTTCGACAGGGAGACGACCTCCATGATAGATTTTCCCCAGTGTCCCGACTGTCTTAAAGAGTACACCGACCCTCTGGACAGGAGGTTTCACTCGCAGACAAACTCCTGTGAGAAATGCGGCCCTCAACTGACTCTCTGCGATTCTGCCGGAAATACGGTTGGCGGGAGAGGCGATTACAGGGTGGAGAAAGACCTGGTTAACAGAGGTAATGCAAGTGAAGGGGGCGCTTCGGGAAAAGAGGATCCCCTTATCAGAGCCATAGAGGCTCTGAATGCAGGAGAAATTGTGGCAATACAGGGAATAGGCGGCTTCCACCTGGCGGCCGACCCCTCAAATCGCGAATGTGTTTTAAGGCTCAGGTCAGATAAGGAGCGGGAGAGAAAACCCTTTGCGTTGATGGTCTGCGATCTTGAAGAGGCGGAGAGGCTCTGCTATCTGAATGAAAAAAACAGAGAGATTCTCTCCTCCCCTGAAAGCCCCATTGTTATCCTGCCTCACAGGAGCAACATTCCGGAGTACCTTAAGCTCGTATCGGATACAGGCACCCTGGGTATCATGCTTCCATATACACCGCTTCATCTGCTCCTGTTTTTCCATCCTAAAATCGAGATTCCCTACCGGCATCTGATAATGACAAGCGGTAACTTGAAAGGAGAGCCCATTGTAACAGAACCTGCCGAGGCAAGGGACAAGCTTTCGGGAATAGCCGATCTCTTTCTCTTTCATAACAGGAGGATACTCTTTCGAACCGATGATTCCGTGGTAAGAATCACACCGGATAAAAACAAAAAGTGGGGGGATTCAGAGACGACCCGATTAAGTCCTGAGGACTACAGGTTCTGTTTTTTCAGACGCTCCAGGGGGTATGTGCCTGGAATCATCACTCTCGATAGTCCTGTAAAGGAGATCACTCTGGCTGCAGGAGGTGATCTTAAGAATGCACCCGCCTTCGCAAGGGAGAATAGTGTTTTTCTCTCACCCTACATAGGTGATCTGGAAGAGGTGGCCGCTATATCTGCCTTTGAAAGACAGATAGAAAAGATGCTTTCCCTTTACAATGCGGAACCAGGGCGTATTGTATATGACATGCATCCGGGTTATCACTCCACACACTGGGCCGAAAGACAGTCAATCGAGAAGAAACTGCAGGTTCAACACCATCACGCCCATATACTTTCGGTCATGGCCGAGCATAATCTCGATAAGACACTGGGGCTTTCCTTTGACGGAACCGGTTATGGTCTGGATGATACAATATGGGGAGGAGAGTTTATCCTTGCCGGAAGGAGCGGATTTGAAAGACTGGGCTGTTTCCGTCCCTTTCCCCTTCCAGGAGGAGAGGCAGCCGTTCTTAATCCTGCCAGGATTGCCTTTGTATTTTTAAAAGATCTTATTTCGGCAGGAGAAGCTCGGAAGATACTGGACATTTCGGCAGAGGAGGCAGATCTTCTCTCGGATATGATCGAAAGAAGGATAAACACACCAATGACGTCATCCCTGGGGAGACTCTTCGATGCCGCCGCTGCGATTCTAAAGTTCGTAAAGACCGTAAGCTACGAGGGAGAAGGACCCATCAAAATGGAAGGAGTTGCAATAGGCGTTTTTGAATGTTCGGCCTTGGTCGATGATGACTTTTTAGAAGAACTGCTTCCCCTGGAAGAAACCAATGACCCGGAGTTTACTCCGGCAACGCCACGCTTTTTTCTCGAACCTGCTCCCCTGATTAAATACCTGGCTACAGAGTTTAAGAGTCGTTCTGTTGCAGAACTTGCTCTTCTCTTTCACCAGGCCGTAGCCCATGCATCTTTCAGGGCAGCCATTTTTATGCGGGAGAAGACCAGCGTAAACAGAATCTCTCTTTCGGGAGGGGTGTTTCAGAACATGCTTCTAAGAGAGCTGTTGATTCCGCGGCTTTTAAATGCAGATTTCGAAGTTTATCTTAACCGCGCCATTCCACCGGGGGACGGAGGTCTTGCAGTGGGGCAAATTTATTTTGAGGCGGAATGAGCCTCTCCGGGATCAGGTTGATGGAAGAGGTTTGTTTCGGATAAACTACTTTTGGAGAAGGAGAATACCATGTGTTTGGCTATACCCATGAAGATAAAAAGAATAAATGATGAAGAGACTGCGCTGGCAGAACAGGGCAATTCGGAATTGGAGGTGAATATCTCGCTGGTCGAGGGAGTAAAGGTCGGTGATTATGTTATAGTTCATGCGGGGTTTGCCATAGAAGTGCTAGAAAACGAGGATGCGGAAGAGCGTCTGGAGATGTTTCGTAGAATACAGGATCAGGCCGATGTATCCCGATGAGCCCTACAGGAAGCGCAACGATCCCGAAGCAGGTAAAATAATCGCAGAAAGAATACAGGGTATTGCAGAATCACTTGGCAGAGAGATAAACATCATGGAGGTCTGCGGCACCCATACTGTATCCTTGAGGCAGGCCGGAATCCACTCTCTCCTTCCGGATAACATAAATCTTATCTCAGGTCCCGGTTGCCCCGTATGTGTAACTCCCGGAAGTTACATCGATAACGCAGTAGGGCTTGTGGAGAGCGGAGAAGCAGTAGTTGCGAGCTTCGGAGATATGCTTAAGGTTCCCGATTCCAAAGGCAAAGCCCTCTCTGCCTATATGGGGACTGGAAAGGTGCGTACAGTATATTCTCCGACTGAGCTCTCGGAAATTGTACGTGAAACCGATAAACCTGTGGTGTTTCTCGGAATCGGTTTTGAGACAACTATTCCGGGGATAGCCTCTGTTTTTCTTAAAGAGCATGCACAGAAAACCAAAAATCTCTATCTCTACTGTGCTTTTAAAACCGTTCCCCAGGCTCTTAAGGTACTTCTCTCGGAGAAACCGAGGTATATCGACGGCTTTCTTCTTCCGGGTCATGTTTCTGTAATCATAGGGAGGAAGGCATACCTGTTTCTCGAAAGTGAGGAGGGGGTTCCCGGTGCGATAGCCGGTTTCGAGCCGGTTGATATGCTTCTGGGTATATATTCAATTCTGCTTAATATTTCAAGGAAGGAAAACAGAGTAGAGAATGTCTACTCCCGAGCGGTGAGAGAGGAAGGTAATCCGAAGGCCAGAGAAATCATGGAAGAGCTTCTAAAACCGGTAGATGCCTTGTGGCGAGGTTTGGGGGTAATTCCTGTAAGCGGAATGGGCTTAAAGAGAGAATATAAGGAGATGGATGCGGAGAGCGTATTTGGTTTATCTGAGCTTACAAACAAGGAACCTCCCGGATGTCTCTGTAGTGAAGTCATTCAGGGAAAGGCAAAACCTCCGGACTGCTCTCTTTTTAACGATGGCTGTACACCAGAAGCTCCGATAGGTCCCTGCATGGTCTCCTTTGAGGGAACCTGCAGTGCCTATTTACGCTACGGAGATGTGAAAGTATGAAGGATTACATAAAGCTTGAGCACGGAAGCGGAGGAGCACTTTCGAGAAAATTGCTCGACTCTGTTGTCTATCCATTTTTTAAGAGCAGTATCTATAAGGAACTCTCGGATTCTGCCAGTCTTTCCCTTTCCCGGGATATACTCTTCACTACAGATACCTACGTGGTCGATCCTCCCTTTTTCCCGGGTGGTGATATCGGGAAGCTCGCTGTCTTCGGTACGTGCAACGATCTGGCAGTGGCCGGAGGAAAGCCTGAGTATCTTTCCGTAGGATTGATTCTGGAGGAGGGGCTGTCAATAACAGATTTGCAGAAAGTGCTCTCTTCACTATCTAATGCGGCAGAGGAAGCAGATGTTTTAGTGGTTACGGGAGATACCAAGGTGGTCCCCCGTGGAAAGGGAGGAGAGATTTTTATAAATACCTCCGGCATCGGAGAGAGGGAGTTCCCCCACAGCCTATCGCCTTTAAACATTGTTGAGGGAGACAGCGTTGTAGTAACAGGGCCGATAGGGGCGCATGGGATTTCCGTGCTTGCAGCCAGAGAGAGGCTCGGTGTGGGAGGAGGAGTGGTTTCTGACTGTGCCTTTCTCTATCCTCTGTGCAGGGCACTCTTTTCGCTGGGGGACTCTCTCAGGTTCATGAGGGATGCGACCAGGGGGGGTGTAGCTGCGATCTTAAACGAAACCATTGCTGACACGGAAAAGGGTATGGAGGTGTGGGAGGAGGCCTTTCCGATTGATGAGGATGTTGCCTCTGTGGCAGAGATTCTGGGGCTTAATATCCTGGAAGTAGCAAACGAGGGGGTGATCGTGGCCGTTGTCTCTGGAGATAGGGCGGAGGAAGCCTGTCATCTGCTTAAGGAATATCCACTGGGCAGAAAGGCATCCGTAGTGGGGAGGGTTACGGAAGAATACAGGGGTAAGGTAATTTTAAAAACCCGGATAGGAGGCAGAAGGTTTCTCGATTTCCCCAGGGGATTACTGCTTCCGCGGATATGTTAAAAATTTATTTATGGAAGTAAACATTTCGCTTCAACCCGACGGAGTGGGTAATTCGGAAATTACGGTTAAAAACTCCCGTTTTATAGGAAGAGCCTCCGGAGTGAATTCCGAAAAGGAAGCCAGAGAAGTAATAAAACAAACAAGGGAGAGACATCCGGGCAGTACTCACGTTGCCTATGCCTTTATGGTGGGAGGGAAGAGCAGAGAAATCTGCGGGATGAGCGACGACGGTGAACCGAAGGGGACAGCAGGGAGAGCGATCCTTGATAGCATACGTAGAAAGGGAATCGTAAATGTGCTGGTAACAGTGGTTAGATACTTCGGGGGTGTAAAATTGGGTGCAGGGGGTCTTACAAGAGTATACCGCGAATGTGCACTGGAAGCTCTTAAGAATCTTCATCTAAAAGCCCTCAGAGAGGAGGTGGAGTTTAGCCTGGAGATAGGCTACGAATCCTATGAATCTGCATTGAGAGTAATCGGTGATGCGGGTGGTGCGGTTACGAGAGAAGAGTTTACTACCTTGGTGAGATTGAGGGGGCTGATCCCATCTTCAAACCAGGAGAACTTTATCTCTGCAATAAAAAATCTTACAAGCGGCAGGGCCGGTCTCGAAATTTCTGATCATGATTGAGAAAGAAAAATCGCCGACAGTTCTCTTTTAAGATTTCTTATCTTTGGCCGGTTCGAATTCTCTACATTTTAAAGATTTCCTTACTCATACTTCAGGATAACAAGGCTTAATATAGTTCAAACTGTTCTATATTTAAAAGCCATCAGCAAAAAGAACGGGTCTATTTATTAAAGCCATTATTACCTGCCTGTATCTGTTAATACAAGGAAGTCTGTAGAGCTGATTCATTAAATTAATAATAAAGCAGAATCGATCTTCTGTATAAAGTTATCGAAGGCTGACGCTCTGCGCAGACTTCGATACCCGAATTGAGCGGACAGTCCTCGCTACGCTCCACCTGCAGCTCGATTCGGTTTCCACTAGAAAGGGATTGCTTCAAGGAGCTAAAAAGTAGATACTACAATACATGAAGATTGTGCTGATAGGTGCGGGGAGTGCCCAATTCGGTCTGGGTACGGTGGGTGACATTTTTCAGAGCACCGTTTTAAAAAATGCCCACATCGTGCTGGTAGATATAAACGAGAAAGCGCTGAACCAGGTACTGCAGAAGACAAAAAATCATATTGAAAGGCACAGACTTCCATTTACCATCTCCGCGACAATCTCTACTAAGGAGGCCTTAAAGAAGGCAGATTTCGTAATAATTTCTATAGAAGCGGGTAACCGCTTCGAGCTGTGGGATATGGATTGGAAAATCCCCCTGCAATACGGTATCCGGCAGGTTTACGGAGAAAACGGCGGTGCCGGAGGGCTTTTCCATGCCTTACGAATCACTCCTTCGATTATCGATATTTGCGCAGATGTAGAGAGATTGTGTCCCGACGCCTTTGTTTTTAACTATTCCAATCCAATGACTGCAATCACCACCACGGTGCTTCGAAAATTCCCCGGGTTAAAGTTTATCGGTCTCTGTCATGAAATTACCTCTTTAAGACGCTATATTCCGAATATGCTTGGGGTTCCCTATGAGGATCTTCGTTTACGGGCAGGTGGGCTCAATCATTTAAGTGTACTTGTTGAAGCCCATTACAGGGATTCAGGAAGAGATGCCTATCCCGAAATACTCGAAAAGGCTCCCGGGTTTCTGGAAAGGGCGGTAGGATACAGCGATCTCTTGAAAGTCTATCGGGAGAATGGAAAACTGACAGAAACAGAGGGAGTTGCAAAACCCTTTACAGAGGACATTAAAGAGAGCGCCTATTCCTGGGCGGATCGTAAACTTTTTAAGTTGATTCTCACAAAGTATAATCTGTTTCCCATTACGGTGGACAGCCATCTCGGTGAATATATCCATTGGGCACACTCGGTTGTCGATCACAGGGGTATCCTTGATTTTTATGACCTTTATAGAAGCCAGCTTGCTAACTCCCGTGATATAGAAATCGCATCGGAGGTAAGAGAAAGGGTAATCCCCATAATGGAAGGCATTGTAGAGGATAGCGGATATGAAGAATCGGCGGTTGATATCTTGAATGACGGTTATATACCCGATTTGCCCTCCTGGCTTGCGGTGGAGGTACCTGCATTTGTTACAGCGAAAGGGGTTACGGGAATACCTTTTCGATCATATCCGAAAGGTTTTGCAGCATTACTCAGAAATTATTCGGGGGTTTACGATCTAACCGCCGAAGCCGTTCTTACCGGCAGGCGTGATTATGTTATTCAGGCCCTGCTTGCCAATCCGGTAGTAACCGATGTAACTCATATTGACGAAATGGTTGATATAATGATCGAACGTCAGAGGCCCTGGCTCGATTATATAAAGTAGGATATCGGGTACAGTACTAGCCTCTTTATAGTCAAGCTTAAAACTGGATGGTGGCCACGTAGAAACCGCCTTGATCCACACAGCTAATGAGCACCTTACCCGAATCTTCACACCATTTCTTTATATCGTTGGGAAAAGCATCACAGTCTGCATGGACTTCCAGCGTATCTCCCGGTTTCATGGATCTCGATTTAATTGCAACCTTTAAAACGGGTTGGGGACATTTTAAACCTTTACAATTGAGAACTTCGGCCATGGTTCCTCCTCTTAAAAATTTAATTCGCCCTGTCCGAGGCGGTGTTTTC
>QNBH01000080.1 GCA_003645645.1 Spirochaetota bacterium
GGATGGTATTTGGTGATGAGTTTTTTATAGGCTTTCTTGACTTCGGAAAAGGGGGCTCCGAAGGGAACTTCCAGATTTGCATAATCCTGTCTTAATTCTTCTCGGGGGGAGATGCTCTCTGTGCTTCTCCTGTAATAATGGTAATTTTCCCATGTAGTGTTTCTTACCCTGCTGCTGCCCTTTAAGTATTCATTCAACTCATCCCACGCATCATCAAGATCGGGATCGTAGTGGCTTCGATAGTTCCATGAATAGCTTTCACTATCATGGAAAAACTGTCTTAACAGATCAGCCAGTCTGTCAAAAATCCGGTCCACAACTATACTTCCTTTCGATTAATATAATAATAAACTGGAAGCATTTTGAACAGGGGGTGTAAAAAATATTTACGAACATGAACTCTTAGCAGGCAATCAAATTTGGCCTGTATACCCATTAAGCTGGACTCAGGAAACTGCGGATAACTTTTCTTAAGAAAAATCTAATCCCGCTCTACATAATCTTTAAACTTTTCCGCTTCTCCTTCCAGCATGTGATAGCAGTGCTCATCCTGGGGGAAAGCACCTGAATGTACTTCATCTATATACTTTTTAATGGCTGTAGTAACTACCTCGGCTACATTGGCATACTTTTTTACGAACTTTGGAGTGAATGCCTGAAACTGTCCTATCATGTCGGAAATTATTAAGAGCTGTCCGTCCACGTCCGGTCCAGCACCAATCCCATAAACGGGTATGGAAAGTTTGCGGCGTATGAATCCTGAAACTTCCGGTGGAACTGCTTCCAGCAGTAAAAGATGTGCACCGGCTTCCTCGACGGCCATGGCATCCTCTATCAGGGCCTGCGCAGACTTAAGAGTTCTACCCTGCGCCTTATGTCCTCCCAACTGACCGGAGCTTTGAGGTGTAAGACCAATGTGTCCACAAACAATAATACCGGCATCTGCAATTGCCCTTATTCGGCTCACCACACGTTTACCACCTTCCAGTTTGATTGCATCTACATTTGCAGCTTTTAAGAACCTTCCGGCATTGACCACCGCCTCTTCATCGCTGACCTGATAGCTCATAAAGGGCATATCGCCCATGACGAAAGTATTTGGTGCACCCCTTCGTACAGCCTCACAGTGAACAAGACATTGTTCCATTGTTACGGGAACGGTTCCGGAATAGCCGTAAACACACATCCCCAGGGAATCGCCCACCAGTATCATATCAAGTCCGGCAGCTTCGGCAAATTGTGCTGTCGGGAAATCATAAGCAGTAAGCCAGGTTATTCTCTGGTTTTCCCTCTTCATACGGTATAAGTCATGAATCATCAGTTTCTTCTTACTCATTTACCCCTCCTGTAATTGTAGATTTAGTTCCTCATGCCGCGCTGCGGCAACCGAAACGATGAAAACAGCCATTCGGCTTGGTGTTCTATTTTCGTAATAGGAGAAAAAATCATCCATAATGAATATATTCTAAAAGGCATTCTCATAGATGGTCTGCATATCATCGACGGAGAGCTTACGCACACATCTGGATAGAAGCCTTTGTTCTGCATGAGCATCCTTAGCCCATTGTTTGACCTTCGTCCTGTCGGTAATACCGAGATCGCTTAACGATACAGGAAGATCGACAGACTGGAAAGGATGACGGATGCCCTCGAGTGCCTTAAGCGAAGCTTCTCTTGGTGAAAGACCTTCTACCTTTTCTCCCATGGTCTGCCACACGAATGAACTTCTCCTGCCTTGCAGGCATGATATAGCTGAAACAGGATAGAATCAACCCTGTCAGGCTTTTCCCGTGAGAGACATGAAACTCTCCTCCAATGGGATAGGCCATTGCCTGTACAAGACTTGTCCCTGCATTATTGAGTGCTAAACCAGCCATGAGGGATCCGAGACTCATGTAGCAGCGGGCCCTAACCATCTGGTTATGATTCGTATCGCCTCAAGGGAGATCACATCAGTGATTGTATTGGCCATCTTCGATACGAAGGGCTCTACCGCATGAATAAAGGCATCGGCGCCAGAAGCGGCCGTTACCTCAGGGGGACAGCTTATGGTCAACATCATCGACGATTGCCACATCCGGAAGGAGTGTAATAACGTTTGTGAGATCTTTATACATGTTGTTCGTAGAGAAGTGTGGTGTGAAGTCCCTTTGAATCATCCTCGGTCCTCTTGTCTCCATGGCACCGGTGCGTGCACCTCCCACTGAGGTTATTTCGATTAGTTTCTCCGGATGGATGCCGGATTTAGAAGCCAGCACTATTGCTTCCCCGCATGCCATGATGACAACTCCCAGAATCAAATTATTTAACAGCTTGAGCGTTGTTCCGGAACCGCTTTCTCCAGCATAAACAATTTTTACTCCCATCTTCTCAAAAACAGCAAGGCATCTCTTAAAGGCAGATTTGCTCCCTCCCACCATTATACCCAGCTTACCCTGAGCGGCAACTGCCGGATTTCCAGTAACCGGTGCATCGAGCATGGTCACTCCCCTCTCTTCTGCCCTTTGTGCTATAGAGCGGGAGACTGCAGGTTCTATACTGCTCATGTCGATAAGAATCAGCCCGGAAGAAGCTCCTGAAAGTACTCCATCTTCTCCGCAAGAAACCTTTTCGGAAGCCTCGGAATCAGTCACCATAGTAATGACCACATCGGAATCTGCTGCCAGCTCCTTTGGTGTTTCTTTCCAGACAGCACCTCTTTCGATCAGATCTCTACCCTTTCCCCGTGTTCGGTTCCAGATTCTTAAGGGGTATCCGGCTTCCAGAAGACGTAGGGCCATAGGATTGCCCATTAAACCCAGACCTATGAAACCAATGCGTTGCATTTTTTCTTTATGATTCATAACGACTCCTCTCTTTCTGAGCTCACATTCATCGATTCTTGTAATTGGCTTTTCTTTTCTGATCTGGAAGTAATATATATACGTAGTGCCGGAGTCCAGGTAAAAATCAACAGCGCAAAACCGGCAATGTTAAGCCAGTAGATAGAGGGGAACAAGATCATTAAAGCAGCAACTCCGAATAACACTCTTCTCAATATACTGATCCTTGGGTTTATAAAATCAGAACCCTGCAGTGCCATCGAAAGAGAGGAGACGGCCTTAAGCCCGTCTCTCTCACCGATCTTTCGACCGGTGGACTACCACCATAGGTGGTGGCCTTCTTTCGTAGTAAACAAAGCCAAAGGGAAGGAGAAGAAGGGCTGCACCGTATTTCAATGCAGCCATGCCCGTTTCCATCGGGTCAGCTTCTGCAATTGCCGCTGCGGCAAAGGCAAAAACACACCCAGGAGGTGTGATATTTGATAGACAGGCTCCGTAGAATACGACCAGGTGAGCCGCGATTGGTGGAACTTTAAGGTAAATCAAGGCCGGAGCTGCAACAACGGATAGAATTATGTAAGAACCTGTTGTGGTGCTCCCCATACCAATAATGATCGAGATGATGAGCACCATAATAAAAGCAATTAAGAGGTTTCCCCCTGCAAACTCCACAAGTAAAGCCGAAAACTTAAGGCCGAGACCGGCCAGAACAATACCTCCGATTATGATTTCAAGCGATCCTATGGCAGAACCGGCAGACATATTTGATCGTGAGCCTTTAACAAGGGCGTGGAAGACATCCTTTGGACCCATCCTGGTATCTTTCCTGAGCCAGGAGAGAACCAGTGCCGAAATAATACCCCAGAATGCAGCCACTTCTGGAGTAAAACCAAGAAACAGTATTATAATGATTAATCCCACGGGCACAAAAAAGAACCATCCGCGTTTAAGAACATCTCCGACCCTGGGAACCTCTTCTGCAGGAAGACCTTTAACCCAGCACGAAGGGCACCCAGATCGATCATCATAAGTAGAAAGGCGAAAAAGATCACAGCAGGGATAATGTTCTTCAGGGCTATGGTAAGATATTCTGTTTCGATGATTGTGGCAAGAATAAACACGCTGGCTCCCATAATGGGGGGCATGATCTGAATGCCGGTAGAGGAAATCGCCTCGATTGCACCGGTAGTTTTAGGTTTGAAACCTATGCGCTTCATCATGGGAATTGTGAAACTACCCGTAGCCACTGTGTTTACCACTGAAGAGCCAGAAATTGAACCGAAAAGGGCTGATGTTACTGTTGCTGTTTTGGCAGGACCGCCCCGCCATTGGCCTGTAATTGCCTTACCAAGGTCTATGAAGAATGTGCCCGCTCCGCTATGTTCCAGAAAGGCTCCAAATATCATGAAAGGAAAGACAAATGTGGCAAATGTCGCCGTAACGACTCCGAATAATGCCTCTTGGGTGTTAAAAGTGAACTCTACAATTCTTTTAATTGACATACCGGCATGTCCGAGCTTGCCCGGTAGATAGGGACCAAAGTACAACTGCGCCAGGAAGATAATGGCAAGGATGGGGATAGTTAACCCCAGTACCCGACGTGTAGTTTCCAGGATCATAACTATAGCTATTATCCCCATGTTTATATCCCGGATACTTGGTGATGTTACCCGAAACATGGCATATTCCATATACTGATCGATCCAGTATATTATTGATGTCGAGATTAATAAAATGCATGGAATATCAAACCAACTGGGACGATGTGTCGGTAACCACCGTGATGCAGGAAAAAGTAGAAACACAAGTATTGATGTAAATAAATGATAAAAACCACGGTTTGTCTCTGTTGATACAATTCCGAAGCCGGAAGTATACAGGTATCAGCCTGCCATGAAGGCTGCAACAGCATAGAAAAGAACAGCCCAGATTCCTCTGATTGTGCGCTTTTTACCGACGATTTCTGCCTTATGAATTTCGAAAGGTAGTTTTACCATCTCTTAATTCTCCCGAACGATGCTCCAATTTTTGTTTTAGAAAGCACCATCTTTGATAGCCACCAGGTAAAGGATTTTTTATTACACAAAGTTGATTGTTAAGAACCACCTCTCGATTCCAGGAGCCTTATGGAGTGGCCTATTTTAATTAAAATTACTCTCTTTTATTCTTCCCAGAGACCTACCTCTTTGTAGTAAGCTTCTGCACCAGGGTGCATGGGAGAACCAAGATTCAAGTACATCTTTGTAGCGGGTGCCAGTTGCTTCCATGTCACATAGCCTTCTTCAAGCTGTTTGCGGATTTCAGGTTTATAGACAAGTTTCAGAATGTCATAAATTGCTTGTTTGGGTACCCGCTCATGTGCTACCCAGAATACAGACATAAAGAGCATCGGTGTGTCAGGAACACCCTTGTATGTACCAGCCTTCATTACACCAGGATAGTAAAATGGATACTCCTTAATGATTGCATCTATCTCCTGTAAATTTTTTTTAAAGGCAATGCCTTGATTATGAACATTTTTAAAAAAACCGAATTATTTACGATCCACATCAAAATAATTCCTGGACCGGCCGGCGACTTCAACCTAAGTAGGCGTTTTAAGCTTCTTTCTTCTTCTCATACTCTGCTTGAAAACGTATACCTGCATTCGCAACATGCTCTCTGATGAGATTCTCAACCAGGAGACGGTTTCTGCTGATAAAGGCTTTGAATATTTCTTTGTGCTCTTCGTAAGAGATGATAAAATCTCTGGAACGTAAAATACTCAGATTGTAACACCATTTGACACGTTTAAGTGCATTTTCATGCATCTTTACGAGATATTTATTTTGACATGGAGTTACGAGCCGGGAGTGAAACAGGTGGTTTAGGTTGCGATAGCGGATCATTGAGTCTTCGTCCCGGCTGTTAAGTTCCTTCATCTCCAGGAGCACTTCTTCTACTTTTTTTTGATCTTCTTCTGTAGCGGTCATGCATGCCAGACCACTGGCAAAGCTACGGGTCATTTCCCAAGGGAAGAAATGAAGAGATCCTTAAAAAATCTCTCTTACCGGCCAAGGAATCCGAGAAGAACTCCTGCTGCAACTGCAGACCCAATGACTCCGGCCACATTGGGAGCCATGGCATGCATAAGCAGAAAATTATCCTTGTCATATTGGTGTCCCACGTGCTGTACCACCCGTGCACTATCCGGCACCGCGGAGACTCCCGAAGCTCCTATCATTGGGTTTATTTTTTCTTTCAGGAATAGATTCATAAGCTTGGCAAACAGTATACCGGTGGCCGTGGCTATACAGAAGGATAAAGCGCCCAGAACAAAGATCTTAACCGACTCCAGTTTAAGAAAAACATCGGCCTGAGTGCTCGCACCCACAGAGAGCCCCAGCAAAATAGTTACAATATCGATAAGAGCATTGCTGGCAGAGTTTGCAAGCCGTTTTGTTACACCACTTTCTTTAAGAAGGTTTCCGAAAAATAACATTCCAAGGAGTACGGAAGCGCCGGGAGCAATAAGTACGGTAACCAGAAATCCGATTATGGGGAAGAGAATCTTTTCCCTGGAAGATATTTCTCTTGGAGGTTTCATTCTTATGACACGTTCTTTCGAATTGGTTAGCAGTTTTATTATTGGTGGTTGGATCAAAGGAACCAGAGCCATGTAGGAGTAGGCGGCAATTGCTATGGGGCCTACGAGATGAGGCGCGAGCCGGGAGGAGAGGAAGATAGATGTAGGACCGTCGGCACTACCTATGATTCCGATCGCGCCTGCCTCTATTATTGTAAATCCCATGAGGGAAGAACCCACAAAAGTGGCAAAAATACCGAATTGCGCAGCAGCTCCGAGCAGTGCAAGCTTGGGATTGGATATAAGGGTAGAGAAGTCGGTCATGGCTCCTATCCCCAGGAAAACCAGGGGAGGATAGAGTCCGCTTCTTACCCCGAAATGGAGGATATTCATAACAGAGTTATCGTGGTAGACTCCGAGGGTTGCAGGTATATTACCCAGAACAATTCCGAAACCTATGGGTATCAGAAGCAGAGGTTCGTACTTCTTTACAATACCGAGAGTAATGAAAAAAAGGCCTATTACGACCATTATTAAATAACGCCAATCCATACTTGCAATTGCCGTTGTACCAAAAAACTCGATAAAATCTTTCATCGCCGCCCCCTCTCTCTTCTGCCTGTATAGCGCAAGGAGAAGAACTCTCCGTTGGGCATTGTTCTGTTGGATTTCCACAGGATAGATGCATTCCTATGCCAGGTAAGACCAAGCTCTTCTCCTTCCCTGTCTTCCGAATCCCTCTGGTTTTGATGAAAAAAAAGGGCGGCTGTAATTGCTGCTACAGTGTCTGTCGATAGAGTTTCTTTAAGATCAGGCTGGACGGATTTAACCGATGGATTGGCATGTGCGAGAAGGTTGATAAAAACTGCCGTTAACATAAGTCCTGTAAATACAGTAAACATTCCCACCAGGACAATCTCTCCAATGTAGGAGAGTTTAACTCTTTCAAACTCCTCGATTGCTCTGATAGCCATCTCAGGCGGTATTTCTAAACTAGTTAAATTGTTTTTAATATCAGGTAAAAAATTGTCTTTAAGAATTTCAAAAAGTTTCTTGCTCGGTATTCCTGTCTTGTCGGATAGGTCAAGAATGGTAATAGGTTCGGTTAAATCGGCATCACCGACTTCCTGTCCCTGGGTGGATGTAGTTGAGACTATTCCAAAAATTAAAATAGAAAAAATCCAGATAAATCTCATCCCGATTATACCTACAGGGGAATATTTCCGTGTTTTCGGGGCGGGTTTGTATCTTTTTTCGATGCAAGCATCTCGAGTGCGCGAATTATGCGAAAACGGGTTGTGGCCGGTTCGATTATATCGTCGATATATCCCTTTTCCGCGGCTCTATAGGGGTTGAAAAACTTATCTCTGTATTCGCTTTCTTTACTGTTTAGAAACTCTTCTGTATTTTCCGCCTCTTTAGCCTCTTTTCTAAAGACTATTTCCACAGCTCCCTTTGCACCCATAACTGCAATTTCTGCTGTAGGCCAGGCGTAAACCAAATCGGCTCTCAAATGCCTGCTGTTCATTACAATATAGGCACCTCCGTAGGATTTTCTTAAAATAATTGTTACTTTTGGTACAGTTGCCTCTGCAAATGCATACATGAGCTTTGCGCCATGACGGATAATTCCTCCATGTTCCTGGTTTGTACCCGGCATGAACCCCGGTACATCCTGTAGCACAACCAGAGGTATGTTGAAAGAATCACAGAAACGGACAAAACGAGCCGCCTTAACAGAAGCGTTTATATCAAGGGCTCCTGCCATGATCTTCGGTTGATTGGCTATTATGCCGACCGGATATCCGTTAAACCTTGCAAATCCCACTACAACGTTCTGTGCGAAATTGCGGGAGACCTCAAGAAAGTCGCCGTCGTCTACAATCGTAGTTACTATCTCGAAAATATCGTAGGGTTTGTTGGGATCCTCCGGAATGAGCGAGTTTAACTTCTCTCCTCTTCGCTTAACATCGTCCTTCGTGGTTACCCGGGGAGGATCTTCCAGGTTATTAGATGGAAGAAAGCTTAAAAGTTTTCGAATAAGAGCGAGAGTTTCCCTCTCATCTTTTGTTATGAATTGAGCAACCCCTGATCTGGATGCATGAACCTCTGCACCTCCCAGTTCTTCGATGGTAACATCTTCGTTTAAAACAGTTTTAACTACTTTGGGACCGGTTACAAACATATAACTGCTCTGCTGATTCATGAATATGAAGTCGGTTATCGCCGGTGAGTAGACTGCTCCTCCGGCACATGGTCCCATAATTGCAGATATTTGGGGTATAACTCCCGATGCCATTACATTTCTCAAGAAAATATCGCCGTATCCGGCAAGAGAATCGATTCCCTCCTGTACACGCGCACCGCCGGAATCGTTAAGCCCTATCAAGGGGTAACCCATTTTCATGGCCATATCCATGATTTTGCATATTTTCTCTGCATGTGCCTTTGAAAGGGAACCACCATGAACAGTAAAGTCCTGTGCAAAGAGAAACACCGGTCTGCCATCGATACTCGCACATCCGGTGATTACACCATCTCCAGGGATCATACTTTTTTCCATCCCAAAATCGGTACATCTATGAAGCACGAAAGCATCAAACTCCTCGAAACTTTCGGAATCCACCAGCAGAGCGATCCTCTCTCTTGCCGTTAGCTTGCCTTTCTGATGTTGTGCTTCTATCTTCTTCTCTCCGCCACCGATTCGGGCGAGTTTGAGTTTTTTTTCAAGTAATTTTAGCTTTTCGATTTCACCCATAATTATTATGTTGCCTTTTATTTTGTTGGCAAGAATTAAACCAGAAACTTAAATATTTATCAACCGCTTTAAAGCAGGCTATCGGAGGCGGCAGACCTTAAGAGGATGAATACCTTTTCAGTTATTCGACGCCAGGAAGATTGTTATCTCTTCAAGGAGTCTTCTCTACTGTATAGAACGCTGTAAATCCAATTGTGGAAATCGGTACTGTAGTAACCCGTTTTTACAAGAGTTTCCGCATTGAGAATTGAAGCTCCTGCCGCACCCCTTACAGTATTGTGACCGAGAATGATCATCTTAACATCGAATACGGGGCATTCCCTGATCCTGCCTACACATAACGACATACCTCTGTTGGTCCACACATCTCTTAGAGGCTGAGGTCTATCTTCTTCATCGAGAACTACAATGGGGTTATCGGGGGCGGAGGGAAGTTTAAGCTCTTGGGGCAGCCCTCGAAACTCAGCCAGTGTATTCCTGACATCTTCTATTGAAGGAACATTCGAAAACTTAATCGATAGAGTCTCTGTATGTCCGTCGTAAACAGGAACCCTGTGACACTGAGCACTGATTTTAATATCGGCCGGAATTACACCCTTTTCTGTGTATGTTCCGAGAATCTTCTGTGTCTCCGTCTCCAATTTTTCTTCTTCGTCTTTGATATAGGGAATGATATTCCCGAGAATATCCAGTGAAGCAACTCCCGGATATCCTGCACCGGATACAGCCTGCATTGTAGTTACATTAACCGCATCTACACCAAACTTCCTGTGAAGTGGGGCAAGTGTCATGGCCAGAAACATCGTGGAGCAGTTGGAGTTGGTAATAATTGCACCGGTGTAGGGTTGCTTCTTGATAAGCTCCAGATGATCGGGATTTATCTCAGGAATAATGAGAGGAACATCTTCATCCATCCGATGATTTTTTGAGTTGCTTATAACGAGATGGCCGGCATGAGCAAATTTTTCCTCTACAGGTCCTGCCACAGATGAGTCAAGACCAGAAAAAAGTATCTTGCTCTTAAGCTCTTCCTCTGTGGATTTAACGATCATGTTTCCAATTTCAGAGGATAGAGGTCTCTCCTGTTTCCATCTGCATACCTTTCCAAAGGGTTGCCCTGCGGATCTAGGTGAAGCCACCAGTTCCTTAACCTCGAAAAAGGGGTGGTTTTCTAGCAATACAATAAACTTCTGTCCCACCATACCTGTTGCACCAAGTACAGCTACCGGTAATCTCTCCATAATTAACCTCCTATAGTTTAGGTTTATGGATCAAGAGTAGTGGGATTGTCGATTTGATCTCTTCTACCGAAGGAGATCAATAGCTCTCCACTTTTTAAGTGACAGTCCCTGGGATTTAGCCCAGGCGACCAGGAGCCTGGCCATGGGAAACCCGGCCCCTTCGGCGGTCAACCCCTTTCAGCATGCTCTAATAACGGAATCCCATTTCCTATAAGCATCTTACTCTTGATGACCGCGCCTCTATTGATCCATTTGTGTAAGTCTCAGAAGTTTAATCAAACATGTGCTTTTCTGTCAACAGTTTTAGGTATATTTTTTCTTAATAAGTTGATATTTTAGGAGGATAAGGCAAAAGAAAGGAGCGCAGAGGGAATGAACAAAGATTTTAAAGAAAGAGTTAAAGGGGCGGTTGATTCGGTCAGGTCTATTTCAGGAGATTCCCCGGAAGTAGGGTTGATCCTTGGCTCGGGATTATCCGGTCTGGCAGAAAAGTTCGTAGGAGTTGAGATAAGCTACAAACGAATAGAAGACTTCCCGAGACCAACGGTGGAGGGGCACAGAGGGGTTTTAAAATTGAGCTCGAAAACCGCAGTAATGGCGGGAAGGTTTCACTTCTACGAAGGATATACCATGAAAGAGGTTGTTCTTCCTGTATTTTTACTAAATGGGCTGGGGGTTAAAAAACTGATAGTTACCAATGCAGCCGGAGGCATAAATCAATCTTACAGTCCTGGCGATCTGGTTTTAATAAAAGATCATATCAATCTTTTAGGAGATAACCCCCTTGTGGGGAGCCATCTTGAGATGGGCCCCCGTTTTCCCGATATGACATTTGCCTATTCAAAAGAGTTGAGAAATATAGCGGTTAAAGCTGCAGATTACGATCTCCCTGAAGGTGTGTATGCTGCAATGAGGGGTCCCAGTTATGAAACACCTGCAGAAATAAGGATGCTCAGGTTCCTCGGTGCGGACATGGTAGGTATGTCTACCGTACCAGAGGTAATTGCAGCACGATATTTAAATATGGATGTACTTGGCATATCCTGTATTACCAATATGGCAGCAGGAATACTGGATAAGCCCCTGGATCATAGTGAAGTTATTGAGACAGGGAAAAGAGCCGAGTCCCGTTTAACGGAACTCGTTCTTAAGGTATGCTCTATTCTTGACAGTTAAAATGAAAGCAAAACAACTGCTTAAACGAGGAGTAATATCTGTTATCAAACACACTATTGCAGAAGCCGGGGGAAATGAAGTTCTTTTCGTTGGCAGAATTGATGATAAGGGTATAGTCTCCGAAATAACGGTAGCCGCCAGAGGTGACGAAAGCGCCGTTCCTGCTCTTTTCAGGTATATGGAAGAGAGCGATGTGGTTCTACACAATCACCCTTCGGGAATGCTTACCCCCAGCAACGCAGACCTTCAAATTGCTTCTCAACTGGGAAACCATGGAATCGGCTTTTATATCATAGATAATCGGGTTGAAAACCTCTATGCAGTAGCCGAGCCTATCGGGAAGAAGCAACGTGAAGAGCTCGATTCATCTGAACTTGAAGGCTGTCTCCTGCCCGGAGGACCTCTGAGCAGGGAAATCGATTATTATGAAACGAGGCATTCTCAGGTAGAGATGTTGAAAGCCGTGGTGGATAGCTTTAACAGGGATCGAATATGTGTAATAGAGGCTGGAACAGGGGTGGGTAAATCGCTTGCCTATCTGCTTCCTGCAATTAAATGGGCGGAGCTAAATAACGAAAGAGTGGTCATTTCCACAGCAACTATTAATCTTCAACAACAGCTTACAGAAAAAGATATTCCACTTGTAACACGGCTTATCGATACTAAGGTTAAGACGGTTCTTGTAAAAGGGAGGGGGAATTATGTTTGTTTGAGAAGACTGGAGGAAGCCCTCGAGGAAAACTCGCTGTTCAGAGAGAGGGATGATGAGCTTGAAAATTTAAAAAACTGGGTCATGACTACAGATACGGGTAGTAAAAGTGATCTTTCCTTTTATCCGGATTCTTCTCTCTGGGGGAGGGTCTGTTCAGAGACGGATTCTTGCATGGGACTCAGGTGTAGCAGTCGGGATAGGTGTTTTGTGCTTAAGGCAAGAAGAGAAGCTTGCTCTGCAAATGTTCTTATTACAAACCATCATTTACTCTTCTCAGATTTAGCAATGCGCATATCGGGTGCTGGCTTTGACAATACTGCAGTACTTCCTCCTTTCAGCAGAATAATTTTCGACGAAGCACATACAATAGAGGGTTGTGCAACTTCCTTCTTTTCGGATTTTCTAAATAAGTTTGCCCTATATAAACAGCTCTCAAGGCTTTATCGTCGTAAAAGAGGGAGAGCATTCGGGGTCGCTCTAAAACTGGAAACACAGTCAGGGTTGGAGAAGTTTATACCAAATATTCCTCCTGCAGTTGATAGAATAAAGGAGCAGATGGAAGTCCTTGATGAATATGCCAGGGCTTTCATGGGAAATGATAGTACGGTGTGGATTAACGGTGATACATCGGAAGAAGTGAAGAGTAAAATTCTAAAGCCCATGCATGAACTGCAGAATCGTATAATCGATCTGATGGAGATATGCAGTGAAATTCTTGAAAGACTGGAAGGGAAAAACGAAGAGAATCCTGAAAGTTACGAGCTTGCCCTGGTTTACTCACGACTTGGAAAGTTCGCATCGATTTGCGAAAAATTTTACAACTACAAAAGCTTTTCCGATTGGATTTTCTGGATAGAAAAATCTTACACTTCATCGGGAGAGGGTTATGCCCGCTTCATAATTACTCCTTTGGATGTATCTTCTCTCATGCGAGAAGCGGTATTTGAGCCCTATCAATCAGTTGTCTGTACTTCCGCTACCCTAACGGTAAAAAGGAGCTTCTCATTCTGGATGTCCAGACTTGGATTGAAAGGTTTTAGAGAAAAGGAGGTGGATACGGCCATATTTCCATCTCCCTTCCCGTACAAAGATCATGTTCTCCTTGCAATTCCTGAAGATATTCCTCCGCCAGATGAAGGAGGCTACGAAGAGCATTTATCCGGTTACATCGGAAAAGTTCTTGAAATATCCGAAGGGAAGGCCCTGGTGCTATTTACCTCCTATGAGTTGTTGAAGAAAATCTATCAAGAGGTAAAGGTAAGACTGAATGAGCTGGGAATTACGGTATTACGTCAGGGGGAGGATGATAGAGCAAGGTTGCTTAATAGATTTAACACCGACACTGCGAGTGTTCTTTTCGCAACGGATTCTTTCTGGACAGGTATTGATGCACCAGGAGAAACTTTAAAGGTCGTAATAATAAGCAGGCTTCCCTTTAGAGTCCCTACAGATCCCGTGGTAAGGGCAAGAATGGAAGCTATTTCAAGAGGAGGAGGCAATCCCTTTATGGAAATGGCTCTTCCGGAGGCGGTGCTTAAGTTTAAACAGGGGTTTGGTCGTCTCATGAGAAGAAATACCGATCGAGGCGTAGTTCTCGTGCTGGATTCAAGGGTAGTTAAAAAGAGCTATGGTGCTCTCTTTACAGCTTCTCTCCCCGAGACGTTTAAGATTGTAAAAGGAGGAGATGAAGTTTTACAACGTATAGAAAACTTCCTCTACGGTTAAACAGAGTAACCACTACATAGAAAAAGAGCAGCTACCGTGAGCTGCTCTTTTAAAATGCGGAAAAAGTTATTCTTCCAGAATAGCGAGAACATCGGACATTTTAAGAATCAAATGCTCTTCACCATTTAACTTGACATTTGTACCGGCATATTTATCATACATGATCTTTTGACCAACCGATACCTTGATAGCATCCTTGTCATCGCCTATAGCCTTCACTATTCCGGTTTGAGTTTTTTCTTGGGCCGTCTGGGGAATATAGATTCCGCCCGGAGTTTTCTCTTCAGATTCTTCGATTTTTACCAATACACGGTCACCAAGGGGTTTGATCTTCATACAAGCCTCCTAGACTTTATAGTGTTTCTTGAAATAATATTTGATTCTTAAAGATAACTTGAAAAAAATATACGATTGAAACCGTAAAGGGTCAAGTTAAATCTCAATCTTATTGTCAAAAAATATTTCTTTTATTATCTTTACTTTAGGATATTCCCTATGGAAAGTTGGAAAAGAGACTTACATAAGGGGATAGAACAATTATCAAGGCATGATCCTGTTCGCGCTTTAAAGTTTTTCAAGACTGCACTTGAGGGTTGTCCCGCCCTGAAAGGGAGAGAGCTGGCCAGATTACTGTTCTATCTCGGTATAACTTTGATCAGACTGGGTATGGCAGACAGCGCTTTGAAAAGCTGGCTTACGGCAAGAAAAATATATAAAAACAGTTATTCCGCCAAAATGGTAAAAAGATTTACCAACCAGTATGGAATGGCTAAGCAGAACTCCGATGAAATGGACGATTGGAAAGCTTTTTACGCAATACAACTTAAAAAATATATACGTAATAAAAAATCCGGAAGGATGAGCACTTTCGCAGAGAGAGATATGGTCCATGATCTTATCTATGAGTATTGGAAGAGACTTAAAGACTCGGGAGTCCTCAATGAGAAAACCTGTTATGAGAAAATAAGGATATTCAGAAAGATGAAAATTATTTTTCCTTCTATGTTAGTTCCCGATACCACCGAAGAGAAGCTTGTTCCGGTCAGTTTTTATAAAAAGAGGCGGCTTGTGGGTAATGACAGATGTTATTGTGGGAGTGGTCTATCCTTTGGTGTGTGCTGTGGGCGCACTCCAGGGGAAAGAGAGATTTTAAATGGTTTATTTTGATACAAATTATTCTGTTTTTTGGGCTACTGTGTAATAA
>QNBH01000081.1 GCA_003645645.1 Spirochaetota bacterium
AAAAAAAAAAAAAAAAATTAAAACCCCTTGGCAAATAACAATTTTTAGATTAAAATTTCTCTTTATACATAAATCCTTTGACAAAGGAGGAAAAGGTGAAAAAACTAATCAATGTTATGCTGGTCCTTCTCGTTGCGGTTTCCCTTTTTGCAGGGGGGAAGAAAGAAGCACCCAAAGAAGAGGAACCTGTTCCTAAAGTAGAGGAAAAGGCTCCAGCAGCAGCTCAACCTGCTATCAAGAATCCGGACACAATTATCTATGCTACCTACGGTACCATCGACAGTCTGGATCCTGCCAAGGCATACGACACAGCCTCCTGGACAAACATGCGTAACATCTACGAGACTCTTGTTTATTACAAGGGAGAGAGAATCGATGAGTTTGTACCGGTGCTGGCAGAAGAGGTTCCCACCGTGGAGAACGGCGGCATCAGGGATGGTGGTCGGGTTTACAGGTTTAAAATCAGAAAGGGAGTTAAGTTCCACAACGGTTATACCCTCACACCGGAAGATGTGGAGTACTCTTTCGAGAGAAACTTCGTTGTCGATCCTGACGGAGGTCCATGCTGGATATGGTATTACCTGTTCATGGATGTGGGAAGTTCCAGAGATGCCGACGGAAACATAAGGATTTCATACGAGGATATCGATAAGACTGTAGAGGTTGATGGTGATTACGTTGTCTTTAACCTCAAAGAACCCTTCCCGCCGTTCCTCGGTGTTGTATCCGGTGCATGGGCATCTATTGTCTCCAAAAAATGGGTGGCAGAACAGGGCGGATGGGATGGAAGTGCAGAAACATGGAAGAATTTCAACAATCCCCCCGAAGATAAGGAGACGCTGTGGGATATCGCAAATGGCACAGGCCCCTATAAGCTGGAGCGATGGCAGAAAGGAGTGGAGATGGTTCTTACAAGGCACGAGGACTACTGGGGTGAGAAACCTGCCATAAGGAGAGGTATCTACAAGGTGGTAGAGGAGTGGTCTACCAGAAAGCTCATGCTTCTCCAGGGCGATGCGGATATCGCCACCGTTGACTCCATCTACTACCCGGAGATGGACAGGGAGAGTGGAATTACAGTGTATAAGGATCTTCCGAGTCTTACCGTTCACGGCATAAGCTTCAACCGGAAGATAGCCGCACAGGATAACCCGCTTATCTATTCCGGAAAACTGGATGGTCAGGGTGTGCCTCCAGATTTCTTTGCGGATAATAACGTGCGTCGTGCCTTTATCCATGCCTGGGATGAGGATGTGTTTATCAACCAGATAATGAACGGCTATTCACTTTATCCGGTTACACCTGTACCATTTGGTCTGCCCTACAAAAACGAGGCGCTTAAAGGGCTTCCCCACGATCTGGAAAAGGCGGAAGAGTACTTAAAGAAGGCTTTCGGTGGTCAGCTCTGGGAAAAAGGCTTTAAACTTGACCTTCTTTTCAACACTGGAAATGAAGTGCGTGAATCCGGCATGAAAATGCTTGCAGAGAATGTGATGAAGCTTAATCCAAAGTTCCAGATAAATGTACGAGGGGTAGAATGGTCAACCTATGTTGATAACATTCGAAAGAGCAATATGCCCATATTCTTCATAGGTTGGGCACCGGATTATCCGGACCCCGACAATTATGTACATCCCTACATGCATTCGGAAGGCCATTTTGCTCACAGTTGCGGCTACGGCAATCCCGAAGCAGACAGGTTAATCGAAGAAGCCGCTGTAAGCCTCGATCCGGAGGTACGGAGGAGAGACTACTACAGGCTTCAGGAGATATGGATAGAAGATACAATAGGGATAATGAACAGCCAGCCTCTGTCCCGCACCTACACAAAAGACTGGGTAAAAGGGTATTACTACAATCAAATGGACTCAAGCCCCTACGATCATCTGGCAGAGCTTAGAAAAGAATAAACAGAGCTTTGCAAATTGCCATTACACGGGAGCCTCGTCAATTTATACGAGGTTCCCTTTTTTATTGTTCATAAAACATGAGGTCAGGGAACTCCATCGATAAATGCTGCCCCCTAAAGAAAAACACCGTAGAGCCAAGGGAAAGCTTATCAATCTATGGCAGCAGCGAAACGTGCGCGGGTTGCCATGATCTGGAGCGAGGACTTTAATCATTGACTACAACTCTATTTTAAATTAGTATTGGGCTGAGGGTAAGGATTTGAGTCTTCTCCATTATATAATCAGAAGATTGCTCCTTATGATTGTTGTCCTTTTTGGAGTAACACTTCTGGTGTTCTCGATAATGATGATAATTCCACCTGGCCAGAGGGTAGGGATTTATGTACAGCATGAAAAAATTACACCCAGTCAGATGGAAGCACTGATAATAAAATACGGTTTACGTGATCCGGCTCCAATTCAATATTTAAGATGGATGGCCAATGTATTGAGGGGCGATTTCGGCCATTCTGTAACCGCCTCTGCGCCTGTGTCGGAAGGGTTTAAGATGTATTTTCCCGTTACACTGGAGCTGGTTCTTCTGGCTACACCCCTGATAATAATTGTTGGTATAAAACTGGGGATGCTTGGTGCAATACATAAAGACCGGTCTATCGATCATGCGACGAGAGTTTTCGCCATTGTGGGATATTCTCTTCCCACGTTCTGGCTCGGGCTCCTGCTTTTGATGATATTTTACGGCTATTTCGGCATTTTCCCACCCGGTACAATTTCTCCCGACAGCAAGGATGTTGTGTTCAGCGCTGAGTTTATAAATTTCACAGGGCTATTGACTCTGGATGCGATTCTAAACTGGAGGTGGGATATTTTCTGGGATGCCCTCTACCATCTTATACTTCCCACTATTAATCTGATTCTTCTTAACTCCGCTCTGCTTATGAGATTGATGCGTTCGAGCATGCTGGAGGCACTCGGACAGGATTTTATTCTAACAGCCCTGGCCAAGGGTGCAAGTAAAAGGATAGTCTATTACAAGCATGCCAGGAGAAATGCCCTTATCCCGGCAGTAACGGTTGCCGGGGTTCTCTTTGCACTCCTTATGGGAGGCATGGTAATAACAGAGACGATATTTGCCCGACAGGGGATAGGCTTGTGGATGGCCAGAGCCGCTCTTATGCTGGATGTTCCTGCAATAATGTTTAACGTGCTGTTCCTTGGAACGGTCTTTGTAACGGTAAATCTTATTGTAGACATAATTTATGCCTATATCGATCCGAGAATAAGGCTCGGTTAGAATATCTCTTTTTGGTATAAAAGAGGGGAGATAAACTCATGGAAAAAGAATATATAGATGAGGCAGGGTTTTCCCGGGAGACTACAGCATTCCCCGAACTCAGGAGACCGAGACAGCCAGGCAAGCATCCGAGATTGAGGGAGTTTATCTTTTCTGTAAAGAGATTTCTCTCAAACCCCCTGTCGATTATAGGCCTCCTTATCATACTCTCATTTGCAGTAATTGCCATACTGGCACCCATTCTCGCTCCACCGCCTTATCCCGATGATCCTTACAAAATGCCCCACAAGGGGTGGCAGATGACACCCTCTCCACCTTCACCGGAAAATCCCTTCGGAACATTACAACAGCAGTACGATATCTATTATGGTATTGTCTGGGGTGCAAGAAATGCATTCAGGATAGGTTTTTTCGTCGTCCTGGCAAACCTCGTTGTGGGTATAATCCTTGGATCTCTTGCGGGATACTTTGGCGGGGTGGTGGATGAGATTATAATGCGTATAACCGATATCTTTTATTCTCTTCCATTTCTGGTTATTGCAATGGCTCTGGTTGTAGCCATCGGCAGGGGACTTACTTCTATTATACTTGTACTTATTATTCTCGGATGGCCCACCTATACCAGGGTAATTCGGGGCGAGATTCTGGTAATCCGGGAGAAGGAATACATTCTGGCAGCCAGGGCAAGCGGTGCCTCCCACTTAAGGATAATCTTCAAGCACGTTCTTCCCAACTCGATATACTCTGTTTTGATCATAGCATCCATGCAGGTGGGTACGGTTCTCATAACTGCAGCGGCTCTATCCTTTCTTGGGCTGGGCTCTGAGACGGGCTATGCCGATCTGGGGCAAATGGTATCCACCAGCAGAAACTGGATCGTGGGACCGCCGGATGATAGGCTTGCATACTGGTATGTTGTGTTTATCCCTGGTTTTGTCATCGCCCTGTTTGTACTGGGATGGAACCTCTTAGGAGATGCAGCCAGAGATGTCTTTGACCCCAAACTACGGAGGAGATAGTGGAAAAACTCATAGAGACGGAGGATCTGTATACTAATTTTTTCACATTCGAAGGGGTGGTTAGGGCTCTAAATGGGGTGAGTGTTGTAGTCAACCAGGGCGAGACATACGGTCTTGTGGGAGAGTCGGGATGCGGGAAGAGTGTAACAGTCAGATCTATGATGAGGATTGTACAGGAGCCGGGCAAGATAGTGGGAGGGAAAATCCTCCTGTTTTTAAGCAGTGAAGACAGGCAGAAGGGGATAGACATCATAAAGAGAAGCGAAGCCTTTATGGAGTCTATAAGGGGAGACGATATTTCGATGATTTTCCAGGAGGCAAGCACCTCTCTTAATCCCGTTCTATCCATCAGAGACCAGGTCGGAGAGAGCTTTCTCCTGCACAGGCGGGGAGAACTTCTGGAAGAAACCCTGAAGCAGTTGGCTGATGAACTTAAGTCGAATGGATTTCCACTTGCGATGGCATGGAAAGGTTTTCAGCGCTGGTTATTTCGAAGAGAGCTGGAATCGTTGAGAAGATACGAAAAACATGTAAAGGAAATCGATAGGGAGCTCTACGAACTGGAAGAAAAAACAGATCCCAGATCTACACGCAGGAAGAGCTCTCTTAATGCCAGGAGAGACAGACTCTCCGAGCACGACTTTCTGGTATCTGCAGTAAAGAAAAGCCCCTTTCTGGAAAGATACTACAAAAAGATCCATAAAATAGTGGAAAATAAAATAATAGAACTTCTTAAAAGCCTGGGAGTACCAAATCCTGCCAATGTATTAAAGTCCTATCCCCATGAACTGTCCGGTGGTATGCAGCAGCGTATCGTCATTGCCATTGCCCTGGCCTGTAATCCCACCTTGCTTATTGCCGATGAACCAACATCAAATCTGGATGTAACAATACAAGCCCAGATAATAGAGCTCATAAAAATGTTAAAAGAGAATATAATAACCTCCGTTCTTTTTATCACTCACGATCTAGGTCTGGTGGCGGAGGTGTGCGAGAGGGTTACTGTCATGTATGCAGGAGATACATGCGAGACGACCAGTGTGAAGGAGCTTTTTAAAAATCCCCTTCATCCCTACACCAAAGGGCTTCTGTCGTCTGTACCAAGGATTGAGCAGGTGGAAAAACTTCATACCATACCGGGCACGGTGCCCAATCTGATAAATCCTCCTGCAGGATGCAGATTTCACCCCAGGTGTCCATCGGCCATGAAAATATGTGCTGAGAGAAAGCCGCCCATGGTGGAATATAAAGAAGGACACACCGTATCCTGTCATCTGTATCCCGGGGAGGAGGTTTAAGAATGAATGAGAATGGGCATAACGTAGTAGATATAAGAAGCTTAAAGAAATACTATCCGGTCAGAGGTGGAGTGTTCAAACGTCATATTGCAGATCTTAAAGCCGTGGATGATATCGACCTCTCTATCAGGAAGGGAGAATGTCTCGGTCTTGTGGGAGAATCGGGTTGTGGGAAGACCACTCTGGGGAAAACCATCCTTCGGCTCCACGAAGCAACCGACGGTAGAATCTACTTCGATCAACCGAAAGATAAAATAGAAGAGGTGGAGAGGCTTCTCGCCTCACAAAGACCTGAAGAGATAGCCAGAGGTAAAACGCTCCTTGGCATCATGGATATTACCAGAGTTTCCAGGAAGAGACTGCTTGCGTTGCGTAAGAAACTGCAGATAGTTTTCCAGGACCCTTCCAACTCCCTTAACCCCCGCATGCTTGTGAAAAACATTGTAGCAGAACCGCTCGTAACACAGAAGCTTGTAGAATCGCGTGAACTGGAAGATAAGGTGGTCTCTCTACTAAACACTGTGGGCCTGGCAAGGGAACACCTCATGAGGTATCCCCACGAGTTTTCGGGAGGCCAGAGACAGAGGATAGCCATTGCAAGGGCTCTTGCTACGAATCCTGATTTTGTATTGATGGATGAACCCACCTCAGCTCTTGATGTCTCCGTGCAGGCGCAAATACTCAATCTATTGAAAAAACTCCAGAGCGATTTCTCCCTTACCTATCTATTCGTAACCCACCACTTGCTGGTGGTAAAGTACATAAGCAATCGAATCGCAGTGATGTATCTTGGTAAAATTGTAGAGTTAAGCGAAACCGAAGAACTTTTTACAAATCCTCTGCACCCCTATACAAAGGCTCTTCTCTCTGCAATTCCGGTTCCCGATCCGGACACCGGAATAGAGAAGATCATTTTAAGTGGCGATGTTCCCAATCCTATTGATCCTCCTTCGGGGTGCAGGTTCCATCCCAGATGCAGGCATGCAAGAGAAGTTTGCCGTGAAGAGGTTCCTAAGCTTGAGAGTGCAGGGGAGGCTCACCAGGTTTCCTGCCATCTCTGGAGAGAGCTTTAATAAGGAGGCAGCACCCTAAGTCCCGTTTGCAGCTTCCTCCCTGTCCAGAGCCTTTTTCTGAATCAACAGAGACCATAATATAAAGAATACGGTAAGCAGGACAAAAACGAGAGAAATTGGTCTTGTAAAGATAGGCAATACAGAACCATCGCTTAAGATCAGTGTCTGAACGAGTGAAGTCTCGAGTAGTGGCCCCAGAATATAACCCATCAGCAGGGAGGTAACGGGAAAGTTAAACTTTTTCATGAGATATCCCAGTGCACCAAAGACAATGGCAACATAAACATCGAAAATATTGCTGTTAACCGTAAACGCTCCCGCTACGCATATTAGAATAACCGTTGGAAAGAGAATCGACCTGCTTAAAGAGATAAGCCTTACAAAAAGCCTCAATCCCAGGGAAGCGATTACAAAGTGCAGGATATTGGCTACTATAAGGACAACAAAAACTGCCACTACAATGTTGCCGGATTTTGTAAAAAGCTCGGGCCCGGGTATAAGACCGTGGACGAGAAAAACTCCCAGCATTATGGCGGTGATCGCATCCCCGGGGATACCCAGGGTTAGCAGAGGAATCAATGCTCCTCCTGTTACGGCGTTGTTTCCCGTTTCCGCAGCAAACACTCCCTCCAGAGAACCCTTTCCGAACTTCTCCGGGTCTCTGGAGCTGTTTCTGGCGGCTCCGTAGGAGACAAAGGCAGAAATAGCCGATCCGCTGCCTGGTAACGCCCCTATACCCAGTCCTATCAATGTGGACCTTAGTATGGTCTTTATGTTTTCTTTAAACTCTTTCCATGAGACATAGCTGTCTTCTCTTCTCTCCGATATGAATGCCACAGCATCCTTTTTTCCCGCAGAAGCTTTTCGTTCTATCTGTATGAGAAACTCCGACACGGCAAAAAGACCGATCAAAAGAGGAAGAAAGGGAACTCCGCCAAAGAGGTTAAAGATACCCAAGGTAAACCGTGAAGAACCCGAAATCGGATCGGAACCGACAACATGAAGAAATATGCCTATCAAACCCGCAGCAATGCCTTTAAGCTTATGCCTGCTTGAAACCACACTTATGGTGGATAGGGCAAAGAGCACCAGGGAGAACTTCTCTGTAGGCCCAAATTTGAGGGCAAGAGCAGCAACTTGTGAGGCAATTGAGATAAGAACAAGATCTGCAATAAACTCACCTATAACGGAACCGTAAATCGAGGCTCTAAGCGCTTTTCCCGCTTTACCCTGCTGAGCCATGGGATAACCATCCAGGCAGGTTACCGCTGCGGCCGGTGCCCCCGGGGTATTTATGAGTATGGCAGATATAGAGCCCCCGTAGGTTCCTCCCTTGTAAACACCGAGAAGAAGGCTTAAGCCCGATACCGGGTGCATGGAAAAGGTAACTGGAAGAAGAAGAGCCACGGTCATGGGAACATTTAATCCGGGAATTGCACCGATGGTGATTCCTATAAATAGACCTGCGGCTATAATCAGAATATTTACCGGATTAAATACAAGCTGAAGTGCCGGTAAGAGATGTTCCACCATAGATTCCACCTAATAGAGTAGTCCATGTGGCAGAGGAATTATGAATATTATTTCAAAGAAAAACCAGATAACCACGGGAACGGCCACAATTCCTGCAAAAAGTTTAAGGAGGTTTCTCGCACCGAATATAAAAGAAAATATACCGTAAAAAAGTCCGCTGGTTACAAGAAAGCCTAATTTTGAGAAAAGAAATGTGTAGGCAACCAGCAGAAGTATCGTAAATACCGCCCTTAACAACTGCTCTTTTTCAAGCTCAACTGGTTTTTCTTTGTTTCGGCCTACAATGGAGAGCACGGCAAAACTTACTCCTACTGCAATCAGGGAGACTCCTACTAACATGGGGATGAAGGATGGAGACATTTTTGTCTCCATCCCAGGAATTTCATTCACTTGTGAAGGGATAAGAATTAGAATAACTGTACCTATCAAGGTAACTAAAAATCCCTCAATGACATGCCTGCGCTCCAGTCCGGTCATTGCTTGAGCCCCATCTTCTTTATAACCTCAGAATAACCCTCAAAATCGTTTCTCCAGACTTCATAGAAGTCATCTCCATATTTCGGATCTATAACTTCTCCCACCTTTGTCATCAAAGCCTGAAACTTCTTATCCTCCATAACCTGGCGGAACACAGTACGAAGTTTTGCAAGCACTTCCGGAGGCAGCCCTTTAGGTCCTGCAATTCCAGTGTATGGACTTGCCACCACGTTGTATCCCAGTTCAACGGCTGTAGGTGTATCGGGAAGAAGCTTATCCCTCTTTTCGGAGAAGACCATCAGTGCGTTGAGTTTTCCGGCATTAACATGAGAGATGATGGTAGCCACACTGGAGGTCATGGCTATATCAACATGCCCGCCTAGAGCCGCCTCTACGGCTTCCGCATCATTACCAACAGGAACATGTTTAAACTCAAGCCCTGCGGCATCTGCCCACCTTAAGAATCCCAGCTGGGGAGCCTTGAGTGCAACGCAGGCATAGGTAACCTTCCCCGGATTACTTCGGGCATACTCTATTAGTTCATCTACATTCTTCCATGCTCTGTCCGGGCGGGATGCAATTGCCATGGTACTGCTTCCTATTTGCCCGATTGCATCGAAGTCGTAGGGACCGTAAGGCGCCTGATCGAAGAGGGGCGGGAAAATGTTTGTCCCCGGTGTAATGGCAAGAAGAGTGTAGCCATCGGGAGGAGCCTTTGCCACATACTCCCCGCCTATTACGCTTGCTCCGCCCGCCTTGTTTATTACCACCATGGGCTGTCCAAGATAGTCGGGTGCAACACTGGCAAACATTCGAGCATTGATGTCGGTTCGCCCCCCTGCGCCCCAGGGAACGATTAGCTGAATGGCCTTTGAAGGATATTCAGCCTCCGTCTCCTTCTGGCCTTCGGCAGAAAGAGTGCCGAATGAAAGAAGAACCAGAAGCATTACAAAAAAACTTCTTTTCATGATAACCTCCTTGTCTGACAAAGCCAGACCTGCTTAGTTTTTATTAAAGGAATCCTTAAGGATTTCCTCATATCGCGGATATTTTTTTAATATTCCGCCGGAAACTGTGAAGAATTTTTCATCGAGCTCAAACATCCCATGTTTGGGGATTATCCATGAAGCACTGGTACATGGATGCTCCCTTAATAGTTCATCCCATCGGAGATAATGTTCCGGGCCGTTTGATTCCAGAAAACCGGTGGAAAGTTCCGGTAGGGATGGCAAACAAGCTGCAAAAAGCTTGTTCCACTCGAGGAGGACAGGTATACACGCAGAGTCTGCCACGAAGCATGTTGCCCCCAGATCGATTGCAGCAATTGCTATTCGTGCGGTCAAACTGGGGGTCTTACCTGCCGGTTTTAAGGCAATTGTGTTGTATCCGAGCTTGGCCCTTTTCGCCACATCCTTGACGCTCTGAATAGACTCGTCGGCGGCTATTCTTATGGGAATTCCTGAAACATCGTAATCGCATTCCTCCGGGAATGGCTCTTCGATTATCACAACACGATCTTTAATGCCCGAACGATCGAGAAAATCTACAAGTTTTAAAAAAGCATCAATTGTGCTGTACCGTCCGTTTGCATCCAGGTAATAAAGAATCACTCCCTTTTCGGTATTGGGAGTTCTGTAATCCTTTAAGACCTCGTGCACTTCCAGGAGTCTCCTGCGGTCATGCTTAAGCATTTCTTCCTGGGAGCCGGAATGACCTATCTTGATCTTAAAAAGAAAGTGTCCCATTTCTGCCAGTTCTTCGATATCGGAAAGACCCATGTGGTAAGTTATTGTTGGTACCCGTGCAATTCGGTTGTGTTTAACTGTAAAGAAATCACCATAGAGGGAAGAGAGGAGTTTTCGGGCATCGCAGGTTCTCCTATACCTTGCATAGTGTTTCCAGAGAGAGCAGTCCAGGGAGACCAGAGAATTAAAGATAAAAGTATCCCTTATTTCCGGTATTCCGGAAATAGCCGAAGCATAACCCTTAAGCTCATCTGCAATACCGAGAGTTACCTCTTCCGGATGATCAAACTCCCTTCCCACAGCCAGTTTTGCCCCTCTTTCTGCAACTGCAGCCATGAGAATGTTGCCCCCTGCTTCAGAGTGCTCTCCTGCAACGGTAGAATCAGACCACAGTACTGCGAGCCCTCCTATACCCGTCTCCCAATGCCCGGTTCTATCCTTGAGTGAGGTTATAACGATCCACTTTTCTGTAAATGACCCTCCTTTAAAAGAGAAGGCTATTTTAAGAGGTTCTCTTACAAAGTCGAACCTGTAATCGGTAATACCGATCATCCTCTGCCCCCCATCAACCGTTCTCTACCCGAATTGGGCTCAACCTGGCCTTCTGTCTTTTCCAATGCCCTCGCCGGCGACACTGGCGGCAGTCTCTACCCAGATTGGGCTCGACCAGGCCATCTGTCCGTTATGCTGTGTTACCCTTATATAATAGAAATCCGCTCCGGCTTGTGCCCGGGTTTCTCCCTCATCTTCCCATTCAACTACTGCCGTAAACTCTTGCGGATGGCAAATTCTTCCAATAATAAAACTCTCGCTTGTAAAAACGCCCGTAAACTCTACTACATTATCTTTTAGTAAACTCTTGAGTTCTGTGCTTACAAGCTTCTCCGATGGTTTCAACAAGCGGACTGCAAGCACGGCATCCGCCGGAGCTTCCATATCAAGTACAATTGACTTGGTGGGGTCTTCCAGATAGGCGTCCTTTCTGGAGGTAAAAGAGCTGAGCTTTACGGTCTGCTCGTTTTTAAGTTCCAATTTGTCTCTCAACTTCTCGCTGAAAGGCCCCGACTGAAAACAACCGTTTACCCCGTGAAAAAAGCCCCTGTTAAGGGTTATTTCCATCTCCCACTCACATATCCTTTCAAGGTTGAGCGTCGCCCATGGCCCCCAACCGTACTGAATACGGCACTTCGCCCGTTCGGGAAACCTGTCGTGGTTAAGGCAGTTGTCTTCGGGAAAGTAGCGCCTGATTACCCTCCCGTTTTTTATGAGTTCGATCATTTTTACAGGCTCTTCCCCTTCTATTGCCACCTTTATCTCTCTCTTCGGTACAGGCGGAAGCTCGGCTCCCATGGGTGAACCGTTGAGCGTGAACTCGAGACGTATCCTGTCTCCGGTTACTGCGTAAACCCTGCGTGAGCGAATCGCTTCGAAAATCGCCTTTCTGCTCAGACCATCTGCCCAGACTCCGGTTATGCCTTCCCCCCATGCACCGGGGTAACCGAAGTGATCGTCCGTTGAGCCGAGAAATCCGAATCGCTTTCCCGTTCCAAGTTGATAATCTATGGTGTTGGAGGTCTGTCTTCCTCCGTTTGAGTGCAGAATCATGGGGTAGGGTGCCCTGTCTGTTTCCGTACAACCGTGTTCTGAAAATATCTCTACAACCGGGGTGATAACGGGACTGAAGTAATTCCAATTTATTCCGCGCCATCCGGTTTTATAGGCAACATGGTGAGGAATGGCCAGAGCGCCTGTCTTCCTTGCAAAATCGAAAAGCATTTCAACATGATCGGGAAGATACAGCTCGGCCTGATCTTCAGGGAAAATCAGGCAGTAATCACCGAAAATGCTCGAATGCCATTCATAGCCTAAAAATGCTGTAAACCTTTCGTCGTTTGCTTCACGTATGAGCTTTCGTGTTTTCGGCCAGTGTTCCCTGTGAGCCTTAAAGCCCCTTACCCAATGCAAGTGCCTCTCACCGGGCATAAGTGGCATATCGTGCCAGTGGGCATGCCCTGTGAAAGCGAAAAAATCCAGGTGCTTTCGGGCAATATCGATGGATCTCTCGAGAGAACCTTTGGCATATCCCACTGCATTGTGATTGTGAAGATCGCCCCAGAAGAGGGAGTGCTTCTCACTCAAAGATGTTACGCCTTTCTTGAGAACCGGTTCGTATGAGGGCTTCCGCCATCTATCCATCCTTTTCCTCCTGTTGTTAGAGTCCGGGATAATCACCCCTCTCGATTTTCCTCTTTATCTCTTCGAGTACTGCCTTACGCTCGGGGGGCGATTCAAAGGACCCACCACCGAATCGTTTTACCCTTCCATGGGCTAAGAGATGTCTTAGAAGTTTTTCCCGGAGCCCCTCCTTTACATCGCCGTATAGAGGGTCGTCAAAATGATTGAAAACCTCCGGAGGATTTTCCTTGAGATCGTATAGCTCCCCTTCTCCATTCTCACAGAGTACCAGTTTGTACCTTTCGGTGGTAACCATGACGGCCCCTGCAAGCTCACCGAAAGCCTCCTCCCTTAGCCGGAGGGAAGGGCTTTCCAATAGTGGGCTTACATCCTTCCCCTGGATATGTTCGGGAATGTTGAGCCCTGCAGTCTTTAAAAATAAAACATGCAGGTCGAGCCAATCGATAAAAGAAGAAGACCGCTCACCCCTTGAGACGCCAGGCCCCGAAATTAAAAGGGGAACTTTAAGAGCACTCTCATAGAAGGTGGATTTAAAGGGAAGACCGTGGTCTCCCAGATGATCACCGTGATCTGAGGAAAATACGATGAGGGTTGTCTCTTTTAATCCCTTTCTTTCAAGGGCATCGAGTATTCGACCTATCTGCCTGTCTACGAGGGTTATAGTGGCAAGGTAGTACTCACGCATCCGCCTTATTTTCTCTCGATCCATGTAACTGTAATCCGTTAAGTAGAGCAGGTTATCCCTGAAGAAGGGAATAATTTCTTGCTGATAGGCGGGTTTTGAAGATAGTTCTTCTCTATCGCCTGTAGGAGCCGTAATAGGAGCATTCTTGTAAAGGTCTGCCAGGTTTTCGGGAGGATCGTAAGGGTCGTGGGGGCTGTTAAAGGAGATCCATCCGAAGAAGGGTCTATCTTCAAGTTGCTCTATCCATTTAACCGCCTCTTCTCCTATAAAGGAGTCTATGTGGTAATCTTCCGGAAGAGGACTCACTATTGCGCCCAGGCTCTCTCTGTAACCCTTTATAGTTGCAGGATGCTCTCTCTTAAGCCCCCTTCTCTCCAAAAACAGAGTCCAGTCATCCAGTAGGAAGAAGTGCCGTTTGTCTTCTGCTATAACCCGATACTCGAACCCTTGCGGGTTATTCCATGGATGGAAATGCATCTTGCCGATAGCTGCAGTTTGCCATCCGGCCTCCCTGAAAATATCAGATATGACGGGTGTTTGTGGGGATATCCATTGAAAGTTATCCGATACTCCGTTTACATAGGGATACTGCCCTGTAATAAAGGAGGCTCTGGCCGGCTGGCAAACCGGAGAGACTGAAATACAGTTATCAAATACAATTCCTTCATCTGCAAGTTTATTCAGATTGGGAGTATGCATAAAATGTGCCCCGTAGCAGGGAAGGGAGTCCTGACGCTGTTGATCGGTCGTAATAAAGAGAATGTTATGCGCTTCTTTCATTTATTTTTACACTTCCTCTGTCGTTTAAGATAACCTTAAGGCAGTAATCCACACTTGTTCCGAAATCAAAATTGGTGTTCTCTATGGCAATGAGAGCGGCGAGTTTGCCTATCTCGAAGGATGGGGTACGGATGACGGAAATGGGGGGGATGTGTTGATATCCGATAAGGTAGTCGTTTGTCGAGAGTATCGATATCTCATCCGGAATGGATATACCTCTCTGATCGAGAAAGGGAAGCACTCCTTCCAGAAGTATTTCGGAAGTAACATAAACCGCCGTTATGGGAAGATGTTCTTTCTCAAAGACGGTTTCTATTAGCCTTTGTGCAGCAGAAGGGGTGTTTTGTTCTGCCCTTCTTAAATATATTTCAAACTCATCGCTATCTGCGTTTTCTCTAAAGGCACTTTCCCTGTGCAGAAAGAAGCTGTACTCTTCGGGGCCCGAGAAAACAAGGATTTTCCTGTGGCCGCGTGTTGTAAGATGATCGAAGGCAATACTTGAGACCATGCTTTCATCAAAATAGATACAGTCAACAAACGGGTTATCCACATCTTCTCTGTTTCGATTGAGGAGGTAAAGCTTAAGCCTCCCCCTGTAGCTGGTGAGGGCTTCGTTGTCCCTCAGATTGGAATGGATGATGAATACGCCTGCGATGGCTTCGAAGAAGGATACCTCTTCGAGAGATTTAAGTTTTTCCTCTATCCGGCCGTTTCTGTAGGATGAGAGCATTAAATAGTAGTCTTTCCCGCCTGTAGTTAAGCCCAGGTCGAGCTGGTACTTTACTCCGGCAAGAGTCCTTGAAAAGAAGTTGAGTCTGTGTGGATAGAGCCTTTCGCTTATCTGGATGGGTGATAAAAAAAGAAAGATGTTTCGGTTGCGCTTCTTTTTCTGTTTTAAGTCCGGATAGAAGGGATGCTGGGCGAGAACTGATATCACGCGTTCCCGTGTAACGTGTTCAACCGCAGGATCTCCGTTTAAAACCCGCGAGATCGTGGCCACCGAGACATCGGAAAGTTCTGCCAGCCTCCGGACATTCATTTTTCAAATGGTTATTTTGTATATGTA
>QNBH01000082.1 GCA_003645645.1 Spirochaetota bacterium
AATATTACTACAAAGACCAGCATCAGGGTGGTTACAGGAACTCGCCACCTTTTTAAACTGTGAGCTCTACGGAGTGTCCCCTTACCTTCAAGTGTTACGAAACGCTTTCGTGTTCCTATGAGAGACTGGTTTGTCCATACCATAAGAACCGTAACGATGATTAGCATGAGGGAGAGCACATACCCCTCACCGAATAACTGATTGTGTAGAGCCGAGTACACTCTGGTGGAGAGCGTGTAGTAGCGAATAGGAAGACCTAAAAAGGCCTGGGTTGCAAATTCACCCAGGCCTTTGCTGAATGTGAGAATAAAGGCCGAACCTAAAGCAGGGAGAGCCAGAGGTAAGGTCACTTTTCTAAGGACTTCCAACCGGCCGGCACCAAGTATCTCCGCACTCTCTTCCAGCCTGGAGTCGATGTTGGCCAGTACTCCGCGCATAAGAATAAAAGTGTAGGGAATATAGTGGATTCCAAGGGTAATCACTATGGGTAAATACCCGTATGCTACCCATTCGGGTATATCTATCCCAAAGAAATAGTTCAGCAGTCCAGGAGCTCCTCCAAAGCGTTTGCTCTTAAAGACCATAAGCCAGGCCAGGGCGATCGTCCAGGAAGGGGAGATATAGGGAATTATAAGAACGATCGAGAAGAAGCGTTTTAGCGGAATATCTGTACGTACCACTATATAGGCCAGCAGTGATCCTAGGATTAGCGATATTGCCGTCATTCCAAAGGCGATTGAAAGGCTGTGCACGCCGGGTTTCAGGAAAATCGATTGAGAGAGTCTGCCGAACAGTACTCTAAACCAGTAGAACAGGGTAAACTGGCCCTCTCTGGCGCCGTGTACCATACGTGGTGCGGACGCATCGAAGAGGAACGAGTTTACTATGATGAATAACAGTGGAACGATCACCAGTCCTATCAAAAGGAGGAGAAAGATGATTCCCCATATCTTCTCTGGCTGCCTTCCGAGTTGTTTGATCCTATAAGTTAAAACTCCACTCTGCATCAATTCCATCATCAATCCCGGTGAGTATTATGATAGATTCAGCTTTCTGTTTATTAAAGACCCAACCAAAAATCGCGTACAGATAAACCATATTTATACACGTATTCATAGTCGATGAACCAGGTGTACCTGCGCAGGTCATCTAAACTGATATCAGCCATCGGTTCGACATCTCTGCGGCTTGCAAAGCCACCGGGAACATTAAATGGTTCCATACCAGCCTCGCCTTCCGAATCACCGAGGAGCCACCGGATGAGTAATTTTGCGGCATTGGGGTGGGGGGCATTGGCGGCTATTACAAGGTGGTTGTTCTTGGTGATGCCGACCTTCGGCTCCATTTCCCAGGCGATGCCAAGTTTAGTGCCTTTGGTATCGTTGTACCGCAGCTTCGAAGAGGCCACACTCAAGGTGAGAGGGGGGTCGTCCTGGTCAGGAGCTCCTACCGCCTTAGCAGCATCCCCATCGGAAGAGGTCAGGACTATATCGTTTTCAACAAGACGTTTAATGAACTCAAACCCTGCGTTCTCTACACCCGGACTCAGTTTGATGGGTTCACCGAACTCTTTCTCGTACGCCACAGCCATCTCGTCGGAGTGCTGTACAATTGTCTGCAACATATTGAGGTTCTCTTCGGTTAGCATAGGGTCTTTCATCTGTACCTTTCCGCGCCACCTCTCGCGAGTCAAATCCCACAGATTATCTACCGGTGGTTTGGGATAGGTCTGGGTATTGTAGAAGACCACTTTGGATTCCATCGAGTGGACGAGAAGGGGTTGTCGAAAATCATCGGCAATAACATCTTTAGTATACACTCCATCTTCGAGGCTACTGGGCACATAGTTCTTTACATAGCCTTTTGGTAAAAGTTCGTTTAACAAGGTGGTTCCATTGGCAAGAAAGAGAACGTCGGCATTGTAAATACCGGCATCCTGTTCGCGGGTGATTTTATCGATCTGTTCGACATCGGGCATATCGATAGCTTCTACCTCGATGCCCGGGTACTTTACCTTGAAGCCCTCGACCGCATCGAAAATCCGTGAAGAGAGCGAGTAGATAACAACTTTACCCTCTTCTTTTGCCGCAGCGTAGATTTCATTCCAGTTTTCCTCCTCCGGAGCAATTTGCGAACTCCCTGCCGTGGTGACCTGTTCCTGCTTCCCGCCGGCCCAAATTAATCCGGCAGCAAGGAGAAAAACTGTTGTAAGTAAAATCGTTTTCTTCATTTAAATCACCTCCTGATATTTTTTATTATTATATGTTCAGTTTGTTACATTTGTCAAGACTAATGTAACATAATTTACATTACAGACCAGGAGGTGATTTATCTTCAATTCAGGCTGTCCCGCAACATTCGAGAATTGACAGAGCACGCAAGATATTTGGGTTATTTAATACGAAACACACAATATACTGAATAGTAAGAGCCGAATTCGAGGTTGCAAGACAGCCCAAATTACCGGGAAATGGAAAACCCATTTTCAGCTTTTACTATTATCTGCGGTAGATTTTGGTACAATAAATTTCTCATCCCTTTACAGAGCCAGCCATGAGACCCCTGATAAAGAATCTGCCCAGGAGTATGTACACCAGAAGTGTGGGCATTGCCGCCAGGAGTGCTCCTGCCATCTGGACGTTCCACTCCACTATCTGGCTTCCCGCAAGATTTTGTAAGGCCACTGTAATGGGCTGAATGGACGGCTTCTGCGTGATAATTACTGCAAAGAGAAACTCATTCCAGATATTTGTAAATTGCCAGATAATCGCCACCACAAAGGCAGGTGCAGAAATCTGTGCAACAATTTTAAAATAGATATTAAACATTCCCAACCCATCGATCTGTGCAGATTCCAGCAGTTCATCGGGTACTTCCATGTAGTAATTCCTGAAAATCAGTGTGGTGATGGGAAGACCGTACACAATATGTGTAACGATCAATCCGGACAAACTACCGTAAAGTCCGATTCTGTTGAGAAACTGCACAAGGGGGATGAGAATACTCTGATAGGGAATAAACATACCGAACAGGATAAAAACAAAGATTATGTCCGCACCCTTGAATCGCCACTTCGAAAATATATACCCGTTGAGGGAGCCGGCAATGCATGAAGCAACGGTGGCCGGAATGGTAAGGATGATGCTGTTTATGAAGTTAGGTGAGAGTTTAGAGAAGGCCTTACCGAACGCAGCCATGGTTATCTCATCGGGTAATACCCACATTCTCTCTATATTTACATCCTTGAAACTCTTGAGACCTGTGGCCAGCAATACATAAACTGGTACAAGAAAACATACTGCAAACAGAAAAAGAAGGCTGTAAACAGTTATTCTTCCCACAACATATCGAAAACAGTATTTACTTTGGCCAGTTCTCATCTTTTTATTTCCTTCCTGAAGGTGGAATACAGGTAAGGAACTATCACCACGGCAACCAGCAGAAGCATTACAATGGAGATTACCGCTCCTTCGGCATAATGATTGCCTCTGAAAGTTGTTTCAAACATAAAAATTGCAGGAACATCCGTTGCAAAGGCAGGTCCCTTTCCCGTCATCGTATAAATCAGGTCAAATATCTTAAGAGAGAAATGGCCGAGAACTATCATCGCAGAGAGGGTTATGGGTTTAAGTAAGGGAAGAATAATTCTTCTGAATATGTAAAGCTCCGAGGCTCCGTCTATCCTGGCATGATCTATCAGATCCTCCGGAATACCCCGCAATCCTGCCAGGAACATGGCCATTGTATACCCTGTAAGCTGCCAGGAAGCGGCAAGTATAACAGGAATCAGTGCCAGGTGGAACTTGAGCACGCTCGTCGGATCTGTATACCATCCCCAGTTAGCCCCTGAGAAACCCAGAAGCTTAAGAAGTGCATTTACACCTACCGTTGGATTGAATATCCATCTCCATACCACGCCTGTAACCACAAATGAAATGGACATTGGAAAGAGAAAAATATTCCTTAACAGGGCTTCTCCCTTAACCTTCCTGTCCAGCAGCCATGCAAGCAGAAGCCCCCAGCAGATACTTAGAAGAAGAAAAAAGAAAGTAAAATAAAGGGTATTCCACAGATCCTTTTGAAAGCGTACATTTGAAAATACTTCCAGGTAGTTTTTAAATCCTACAAAGGTAAAATCCGGTATTATCCCATCCCATGCAGAGAAGGACGCTCTCAGCGACCATCCGATAAATCCGTATATAAAGATACCAACCGCTGCTATCGAGGGGAGAACTACGAAGAAAGCCCTTAAAAGATCACCTCTCGATTTAATCATCTCCTATACCTCGGTGTGGCACAGCCGCAAGCTATGAAAAATTTTGTTAAAATAACAACACATGGTGGCATCATACCATATATCACTGATTCATCTTTTAAAACAGGCAGCCTGAGCAAAACATACAGGCTGCCTGCTGTCTTTCTTCTACTTTCCGAGGCTTTCCCTCGCCGCTTTGCTAAACTGCTCAACGGCCTTGTCTATGTTCCTTTCAGAGACAAAAACCGTCATTATGTCGTTTATTTTGGTCAGCCATCCTTCGGATGCAGCAGCGCCGTGAGCAACACTGGGTACAATCGCATTTTTACTGAAATCTTTCATTGCTGATTGAAGATACTCGTCGTAGAGGCTCTTATCCCCATCGATTCTGCTGGGAATGGAGCCCTTTATCGGGTTAAAGGCATCCTGTCCTTCCCGGGAACCACACACCGTGAGCCACCTGATCGCATTCTCCCTGTGAGGTGCTCCCTTTGGCAATCCGAATGAGTCGGAAAGCATCATAAAGCTTCCCTGAGTACCAGGCGAAGGCAGCCACCCGAACTCCTTCCCCGGAGTAAGACCCTTTGCTTTGAAGTATCCCTCCGCCCAATCTCCCATTATATTCATGGCACTCTTTCCGTCAATTACATATTGGGTTGCAGCATCCCAGGTAAGAGCAGCGTGATCGGTATTTACATATTTTAACATACGTACAAAATTATCCAGGGCTTTTCTCACAGCAGAGCCATCCCATGGTGTGCTTCCATCCCACAACCCCTTATATCCTTCGGGCCCCAGGGTTGCAAGCAGGACACTCTCTAAGAGATGGGTGGAGGTCCAGGTGTTTTTATCACCTAGAGCCAGTGGAGTAATTCCCATGTTGGCGAGTTTTTCTGCAACTTGAAAAAACTCATCCAGAGTTTTCGGAGGAGTCAATCCACTTTCCTGGAATATCCTCTTGTTATACCAGAGCACATTCGATCTGTGGATGTTTACAGGAACACTGTAGATCTCTCCTTTGTAGGAGATAATGTCGATTACTCCTTTGGGATAAACATCCATCCATCCATTATCTTTGAAGATAAATGTAATCGGTTCCATCTTTCCTGCAACAACCCACGTATCGATAAGCTCGTGTCCAGCATGAACCTGAAAGGAATCCGGAGGGTTGCCTCCCTGCATTCTGGTAGCAAGCACCGCCTTGGCATTGGCTCCTGCGCCGCCTGCTACTGTGGCATTGATAATCTCTACATCGGGATACTTGCTTTTGTAAATATCGAACATGGCCTCAAGGCCCTCCGCTTCACCTCCCGCGGTCCACCAGCTAAAGATCTCGAGCTTGTTTTCCACTTTCTTCTCCTTTGCGCCCTCCGAGAAAAGGAACGAAGGAGAGAAGAACAGGAGAAGAACAACGGCAATAATAGTTATTTTTTTCATAATCCATCCTCCTTTAAGATATGGTATTCTGTTTTAGTAATAAGCAGAAATCGTGCCAATTTAGCTGTCATAGCAGTTTATAAATAATTTTATTCAATTATTTATATTATAAGGAAATAGGCCCATGTTATCCCGACCAAAGATTTAAGTGGCTACAGGCTGGCTCAAGAAGAAACAATTTCTGTTTACACAATGTAACAGAACTGTTACCTGAAGGTAACAATCGAGGGCCTCCTCGAAGAGAACAGTCTCTCCTACAGACTGTACTCCCGTATCTTCTTATACAGTGTTTTCCTGGAGATACCCAATTCGGAGGCGGTCCTGGAAACATTTCCCTGCTGTTTTTCTAAAGTTTTTTTAATCAAAGAAATCTCTGCTCTCTTTGCATATTCCTGTACGGTGTTCTTCAGGTTTCCATTCAAAGTAACCAATTCAGGATAATCCCGGGAATTCTGTCTGTCAGACCCGTTGATATTCAAACTCCTGATTTCCTCCCCCTCGCTTAATAGAACGGCATTGTAAATTACATTTTTAAGCTCTCTTATGTTACCCGGCCAGTGATAATCAATAATCCATCTCATCAACTCCGGATTGATTCGTTTAATTCTACGGTTATATAGCCTGTTTGCTTCTTCTATAAACAGCTTGCAGAATTGTGGAATATCGTCCCTTCTCTCTCGCAGGGGAGGCAGCTCTATAGTTACTACATTCAGCCTGTAATACAATTCCTCCCTGAATTCAGTTCTGCGAATCAATTCTTTAAGATCTTTGTTGGTTGCTGCCATAATCCGGCAGTTAACCCGAAGAGGCTTTATCCCCCCCACCCTCTCAAAATTTCTCTCCTCCAGTACTCTCAATAATTTTGACTGCATGGCCAGGCTCATATCGCCTATCTCATCCAGAAAAAGAGTCCCCTTCCCTGCAAGTTCGAATCTGCCGAGCTTTCTCTCTATCGCCCCTGTAAACGCTCCCCTCTCATGTCCGAAAAGCTCGCTCTCCAGGAGATTGTCGTTTATGGAAGCGCAATTTATTCCCAGAAAGGGTCTATCCCTGTATATGCTTGAGTAGTGAATCCTTCGGGCTATTATCTCTTTCCCCGTTCCGGTCTCACCAAATAGTAGTACGGTGGCTGGAGAATCCTTAACCTTTTCTATTATTTCTTTGATCTTTCTCATCCCTGGATGGGAGCTCTCTAGAACAATCTTTCTTGATATCTCCTCAAAACCCTTTCTGAATCCCGCATTGTCCACTCTCATCTGTATGGTTTCCCTCTCTTTCTCTAGAAGCTGGAGGAGAAGATTAGTATCGATCGGTTTTGTGAAATAATTCGTCGCTCCGGCCTTCATGCACTCCACGGCACTTTCGATATTTCCGTAACCGGTTATTATTACCACCGACAGGAAAGGTTCTTCCTCCCTTAACTCTTTTAACAGGGAATACCCGTTCTCCTTTCCCATCTTTAAATCCAGTAATACTATATGGATTTCCTGAGTCTTTATAATCTCCCTGGCACGAATGCAGCTTGAAGCTTCAAAGATTTCAAACCCATGGAGTCTTAAAATCTTGCCCAGTCCTTTACGCAAACCCGTCTCATCATCGACTATCAAAATATTCATTTTACAGGCTCTCCTCAGAGATAGGTAGAGTTACGGTTACCCTCGTACTTTCTCCCTGTGTGCTTTCAACCTGAATATCTCCCCCTGCCCTCTTTATTATAACATAGGAGATATATAAACCCAGACCCATACCGAATCCGGATACCCTGGTGGTATAAAAGGGGTCAAAGATGTTGTTGATCTCTTCCGGAGGTATTCCCATTCCAGTATCAACCACAGAAACGATTATATCCTTCTCTCTTTGCATGGTGATAATTTTGATACTGCCCTTGTGGTCAATCGCCTGCAGAGCGTTAATAATAAGATTGAGTATTACCTGTTTAAGCTCCTCAGGATGTATCTTTACAGGCGACAGATCTCTATCCGGTAAGTAATCAACTGTGATAGTTTTCTTCTCAAGTTCATATCTTGCAAGCTGTAATACATCGGATATTACCTGGTTTAAATCGGAACCCAGCACATGGTTTGTACTGCATCTGGAAAAAGAGAGTATGCGTTTAATGATAGTCTCGATTCTTCGTATCTCCTTCTCTATCCACTGCAGGGAATCTATCTTCTCTTCATCCTGCTCACAGGCTGCAAGAAAGTTTACATGTGAAAGTATCGATCCCAGGGGGTTGTTGATTTCATGGGCCATTCCTGCTGCGAGAAATCCAAGTGAAGAGATTTTCTCTGCGACCAGCAGTCTTTGCCATAACCTCTCTGTCCTGGTTATATCTTCAAGCATTACAAGATACTTTCTCTCCTCACTATCTTCTCCCAGTGAAATAACCTTAACTACAAAACGCATCTCCCCCTTACCCTTTACTTTCAAGATGGTATTATCGGCTTCATCCAATTCTGGATGAAAAATATCGGGAAAATTGGAAGAGTTCCCCTGACCGATAAAACATTCGTTTAACACCTCATCTATTTTACGATTCTTAATACTTTCCATATCTGTACAGAGAATATCCTGTGCGTACTGGTTACAAAACTCTATCCGGCTATCCTCCCTGACCACAAACACTCCGGCTTGAAGGTTTGATACAATCGTTTCTGTGTAATGATGGAGAAATGATATCTCTGTGAGTTGTTTCCTGATAACATTTTCTTCTTCGATAAGTTTACCCACCATCCTGTGAAAGGTCTTTGCAAGAAATCCCACCTCATCGCCGGTATGTATATCAAGTGCATTTGCCTCTCCGGTTTGTAAGTATCCTTCCAACCATCTGTAGAGCCTGGAAAAGGGAGAGATGAAATAGGTTGTCATCACTGCTGCTATCATTACTGAAAATATAAAGGTAATAATAAAAGCAATGGCAAAAGAGGTAATTAGTTGCCGCAAATAAATCTTCTGGTTAAGCAGTGATTTAAGCACTACAAGCGATAATTCTCTGACATCGGTTGAAATTATTCGACTAAAGAGTATATGAGGCACATCGGAAATTTTGGTTTGCTCTGTTACCGTCTCCGCCTGCTTACGAAAGGCAAACTCCGGTAAATCGGAACATATAAACTCACCTTCTGCAAAAAAGGCAATGTTTATTCCCACCTCTTCCTTTAAAGCAATGGCAAAGTTTTTATCTATCTTTTTTATAAGACAAACAATATATCGTTCTCCTCCAGCCTCAAAAGTAACCCCGGTTACCAGGAAGAGCATTCTTCCCCCCCTTGCTGTCTTTATAGAGTAGAAAGCATTGCGGGGAAAGCGGAAATCATCGAAATCAATAATCTCGATGGGCAGAAGCAGTTCACCGGGGATGCCTCTTTGGATATCCACCAGTTTATTTCTCTTCTTATCCATTATCAGCAAACTGTCTGCTTCACTGTTGCCTATAAAGTTTCCGGCTACTATCTCCAGTGAATCTGGTGAAACTGAAGGTGAAAAATCGAGCTGGGTGAAAAGGGGAAAGGTTATTATCTCTCTGTACAGGCGGTGCTTGAGTCGTTCCAGTGCATACCTGGCCCGCTTCCATCCGGAAATCAACTCCTCTTCCGACAGCATTCTGGTCTGGTTAATGAATGTAAAGATAGTAAACCCGCCGCTTAAGCCTATCTGAAGAAGAAGAGTAAACAGTATCCCCACAAGCAATTTATTCTTTAATCGCATGGATCACTTTTATGCCCTCGAGGCTGTAGACAATTTACTACAAATTCAGGCTGTCCCGCAACCTCGATTTTTGCTATTACTAGTCAGTATCTTGTGTGTTTCGTATTAAATAACCACAATATCTTGTATGCTCCGCCAATTTTCGGCAGTTGCTGGACAGCCTGAATTATAACCACCACCTTTGCAGGTAGTCTTTTTCTAAAATATTAGATTATAACAAAGAAAGAGACAAGCTTGTTATTTGACAACATTCTGTTTATGGGCATATAATTTTTTAAAGGAAACAATTTTATGCGCGTAACCGTTATAGTAATAGATAGTTTTGGTATTGGTGCCCTGCCCGACGCGGAGAAGTTCGGGGACGAGGGAGCAAATACCGCCCTGCATATATGCGAGCAGATCCCGGGGCCGAAATGGCCTGCCCTTAGAAAGATGGGTCTTGGTAACTGTGCAAAATTGCTGGGTTTTAATCTTTCGGGGTGCGAGGCAGTGGAAAACCCTTCTGCCGATTATGGGGTGATGGCGGAACGTTCTCCCGGAAAGGATACCACTACCGGACATTGGGAAATTGCAGGAATAGTACTCGATAAACCTTTCCGCATCTTTCCTCAGGATTATCCCTCCTTTCCGGAAGAACTGGTTATCGCCTTCGAGCAGAAAACCGGCTGCAAAATGCTTGGGAACAAGGCCGCATCGGGAACCGTCATTATCGAAGAACTTGGTAATGAGCATATAGAAACCGGTTACCCTATCTGCTATACCTCGGCGGATTCCGTGTTTCAGATAGCAGCTCATGAAGGGGTAATACCTGTTGATGAGCTTTACAGAATATGTGAGGCTGCCCGTAAATTATGCGATCGGTACAATGTAGCCAGAGTTATAGCAAGACCTTTCGTGGGTAAACCGGGTGGCTTCAAACGTACAGGTGCTCGCAAGGATTTCAGCATCGCCCTGCCGGAGAAATGTCTTATGGATCACCTTTCTGCAAGTGGGATTAAGACAATCGGTGTTGGTAAAATAGGCAGCCTTTTTAACGAACAGGGGTTGACCGAAAGTTATCATGACAGCGGAAATCCCGCCTGCCTGGAGCGTACAATTTCGCTTATGAGTTCACCTTCTTCCGAGCCGGAGTTTTTATTCGTGAACCTTGTTGATACGGATATGCTCTACGGACACCGCAGGGATGTTGGGGGATACTTTCAGGCGGTAAACGAAATAGACACCGCGCTTTCAGAAATGATTGGACTTGTAAAAAAAGGCGATCTGCTCGTCATTACTGCAGACCACGGCTGTGATCCTGCATACAGGGGGACAGATCATACCAGAGAATACGTACCGCTTCTGGTTTACCGTGGAGGCAGGTGTATGGAATCAGGGGGAGAGGCAACGGATGTTAAGAAGGGCTCAGATCCTGAAAGCACCGGAGCCATGAGAAATCTTGGTATAAGAGAGAGCTTTGCCGATGTTGCCCAGAGTATCTGTTCCTGGTTCTCCCTGTCCCCTATAAAAGAAGGAGTTTCTTTTTTATGAAATCTACAAAAATAATACATGCCATCGACACTCACACCATGGGAGAACCCACCCGTATCATAGTTGGAGGTGTACCTCATATCCCCGGAAAGACGATGGCGGAAAAGAGGGAGTTCCTAAAGGAGAAGATGGATTCTCTTAGAACCAGCCTCATGTACGAACCCAGAGGACACAACGATATGTTCGGTGCCATCATTACAGAACCTACTACAGAGGATGCCCATTTTGGTACAGCCTTTATGGACTGTGGCGGATACCTTAATATGTGCGGCCACGGAGCAATAGGGGTGATGACCATAGCAGTAGAAACCGGAATGGTAGAAGCAAAAGAACCTGTTACAGAGGTAATTCTCGACACTCCTGCCGGAATCGTTAAAGGAGAGGTTCATGTAAGTAACGGAAATGTTACAGAGGTGTCCATAGAGAATGTTCCGTCCTTTCTCTTAAAGAAGGATCTGGAAGTAGAAGTCCCAGGAATGGGTAAAATATCTCTCGACATTGCCTTCGGAGGTAACTTTTTCGCCATTGTAAGTGCAGACCGGCTTAGAACGAGGATAGAAGTGAAAAACAGAGCTGACCTGGTAGAAAAGGCTCTGGAACTTCGAGATTTCCTGAATACCACGGTAGAGGTTCGCCATCCGGAGTTATCTCATATAGATACCATCGACCTGGTGGAAATATACGACACCCCTGCCAACCCAAAGGCACACTGTAAAAACGTAGTAGTTTTCGGCCAGGGCCAGGTAGACAGATCTCCCTGCGGAACCGGAACCTCGGCTAAATTGGCAACACTGTATGCCAGAGGAGAAATAGGTTTAAACGAAGAGTTTATACACGAAGGTATTTTAGGAACAACCTTTAGAGGAAAGATAAAGAGTACAACCACCTGCGGCGGTTTTGAAGCAGTTATACCTGTAATAACCGGTTCGGCGTTCATCACGGCTTTTTCCCGGTATGTTATCGATCCGGATGACCCTCTTAAAAACGGCTTTCTGCTGTAATTTAATTGCACTATTGTTGACAACCCCCCGTTTGTAAAGTATTGTATTCAGAAAATCTGAGCTGTAACTCGGGTAATCGTTTCAAGGGGAGTAAAAATAAATAGATGGCTGGGGCTACAGAAAACACTCATCTGCTTGAGATGAGCAACATCACCAAGCAATTCCCCAGGGTTCTTGCAAACGACAATATAAGCATTTACCTTAAAAAAGGCGAGATTCTCTCTCTCCTCGGAGAAAACGGAGCAGGCAAATCTACTCTCATGAACATCCTCTACGGCCTTTATAAACCAACCGCCGGCCAGATATTTCTTAAAGGAGAGGAAATAACCATTAATTCCCCCAAAGATGCCATTCGTTATGGTCTGGGGATGGTTCACCAGCATTTCATGCTTGTAGAGAATCTTACAATAACAGAGAATATCGTCCTCGGAAACGAACCAGGCAGGATGGGGATACTTGACTACAAAGCAGCACGAAAAAAGGTAAAGGAGATATCCGAGAAGTATCACTTCAGTATCGATCCCGACACAAAAATAGAGAGCATTCCCGTCGGATTACAACAGAAGGTGGAGATTCTTAAAGCGCTGTACAGAGAAGCCGAAATCTTAATTCTCGATGAGCCCACCTCTGTCCTTACTCCACAGGAGGTGGAAGAGCTGTTTATGGTAATAAGAGAGCTCAGGAAAAAGGGTGTTTCACTCATCATTATTACACACAAACTGGATGAGGTAAAGGCCATTTCCGAAAGGGTCTACATTCTAAGAAAAGGCAAAGTCGAGGGGGAGAGGATTACATCGAAAGTTACCAAGGAAGAGCTTGCAAACATGATGGTTGGAAGGTCCGTTGTCCTTACGGTGGAAAAAGAGAAAAAAAAGATTCTGCATTCTCCAATCTTTTCTATCAAAGAGCTGTATGTTAAAAGCGAAAAGGGGGTAGATGCCATCGAGGGGCTCTCTCTGGATGTTCGGCCGGGAGAAATTGTAGGCCTTGCCGGTGTAGACGGAAACGGGCAGAGCGAGCTTGCCGAAGCCATAATGGGTTTAAGAAAAATAGAGAGCGGGCAGATATTCTTTAAAGGCAAAGATGTAACTCATCTCGACACAAAGGGTAAAATACGAAGCAGCTTCTCCTTTGTTCCGGCAGACAGACAGAAGCTGGGCCTCGTGCTGCCCATGAAGTTATCGGAAAATCTGATAATCGGATTGCATGACACCGAACCGTTTTCCAACGGCCTTAAATTAAACCTTAAATATATAGATGAGTATTCCTCAAGGCTGGTTAAAGATTTCGATATTCGTACCCCATCGGTTAGCGTCCCTGTTTCCAATCTTTCGGGAGGCAACCAGCAAAAGGTAATTCTTGCCAGAGAACTTTCCCGCAAACCAAAGTTTATGCTTGTCTCTCAACCTACAAGAGGTCTGGATGTGGGCGCTATCGAATACATCCATGCAGAAATACTAAGAATGAGAGACGCCGAGGTGGCCATCCTCCTTATTTCTCTCGAACTGGAAGAGATATTTGCCCTCTCCGACCGGATTCTGGTACTTTTTGAAGGTAAAATCGTTAAGGAGTTTATTCCAGAAGATACCGACGAAAAAGAAGTGGGATTTTATATGACAGGGGGAAGCAAGGACGATAGATATGGGCAAAATGGTTAAACCTTTATTTATAACTTTAATTATATTGCTCCTGTCGTGCGGAACCGTTTTATGGTTGGCTTCTAATTTCTACGGTATCTTGATGGTAATCGGCTCGATTGGACTATTTTTTATTTACAAAGGGATTGCCGCCAACAGAGAAAAAGTAAAGGAGGATCTTAAGAGATTCACCCTGACACTCTCCATACCTCTCATCGGAGTGATTATTGCCGTTATAATCGGGGCAATAATAATGATAATTACCGGGTACGATCCAATAGAAGCTTATGCAGCGCTTTTTTACGGAGGATTCGTCAGAAACTGGCATGTTTCCGTCCTCAATGCAGCGCCTCTTATTTTTACGGGTTTATCTGTAGCATTCGCCTTCAAGGCAGGACTTTTTAATATAGGAGCAGAGGGACAGTACTATGTAGGTGCGATGGTTGCAGCATTTTTTGGAATCACGATCTATCTTCCTCCTGTTATCTCCCTTCCCCTTATTCTTCTCCTCTCGGGTATTATATCATCCCTGTATAATTTTATCCCCGCCCTGTTAAAAGTTAAAACCGGTGCACACGAAGTTATAACCACGATGATGTTTGCTCATATCGCCCGATACTCTTCCTCTATCTTTATCAGATACATGGGAGGTGATCCCAATACATCCAGGCATCCCTATGTAACATATCCTATTCTAGAGTCAAACTGGCTGCCAAGATTCCAGCAGTTCCTTCCCCATGCAAATTACAGACTTCATACAGGTATTCTTATCGGAATATTTTTTGCACTCTTCGTCTACTATCTTCTCTATTACACGCGTATCGGTTTCGAAATACGGGCCGTGGGATTAAATCCCAATGCTGCCAGAACCCAGGGAATATCAATATCCAGGAACCTTTTTATAGCTTTGCTCTTTGCAGGTTTCCTGGCGGGACTCGCGGGATTTAATCAGGTAAACGGGCTTGATCATAAGCTCTTCGAAAACCTGAGTGCCGGATATGGATGGGACGGAATCTCGGTCGCACTGCTGGCCTCAAGCCATCCAATAGGAGTTATTTTTACAGCACTTCTCTGGGGTGCCCTGGATGCGGGAGGTCAGTTCATGCAAAGAACGGCTCAGACACCTAACTCCATTGTGGAAATCATTAAGGGGATAATCTTGTTTTTGGTGATCGCAAGATATATCTATGCATATATAGGGAACAGGATAAGAAAAAGGAGAGGTTTTGTAAAAGCAAGCACTTGATCGGAGAGAAAAACAGATGTCTGACTTTCTTTCAATATTAAACGTAGATCTCATATTTGCAACCATTCGTCTCTACACGCCCATTACCCTGGCAGCTATTGGAGCAGCGGGTTGCGAACGTGCAGGTATTGTAAACATAGCTAGGGAAGGCATCATGGTAGTCGGACCTTTCATTGCGGCATGCATCGCTTATACAAGGGCAAATCACTGGT
>QNBH01000083.1 GCA_003645645.1 Spirochaetota bacterium
AAAGAGGTATGAAGAAGCTGCAAGTGCCGAAAGAGAGAGACTTCGTGAGATGGACATTCTCTCATATTCAATAAAAGAGATAGATGAAGCAAATCTTAAAGAAAACGAAGAGGAAGAGCTGGAGAAAGAGAGAAAGATTCTCATGGAAGGAGAGAGACTCTTCGGACTACTCGATACTGTTTATGAAAGCATTTCCGAAAGCAGAGGCGGTGCCCTGGCTCAATTAAGAGAGGCCAGATCTGCACTGGAGGGAGTTGCTTCAATCAATCCAGAGTTCTCAGAACATCTAAAAAGAATTGAAGAATCTTTTTTTGAAATCGAAGATGTAGTTGAATCGGTGCGGAAATACAGGTTGGAGGTTGATTTCAGTCCCGAGCGGTTGGAAGAATGCGAACGGAGACTGGTTACAATAAGAGCTCTGGAGAAAAAGTACGGTGATTCTATAAAGGAGGTGCTTTCTTACAGGTGGGATGCGGAAGAGAGGCTTAAGTGTCTTGGTAACTGGGAAGAAGAGAAAGAAAAGCTGGAAATGGAGATTCAGAGGCTGGAGAGAAGAGTTTTTTCTCTGGCGGGAGAGCTATCAAGGGGGAGAAAGCTGGCAGCAACCGATCTGGAAAAAAATATTCAAGAGAAATTAAAAGACCTGGGGATGGCCAAACCTGTCTTCAAAGTAGAGATAAAGCGGAGAGAGTCGGAAAAAGGGAAACCGAAATGCAATCAGTACGGAATAGATTGGATAGAGTTTACCATCTCTCCGAATGTTGGTGAGCCACCCAAGCCCTTAAGAGAAATTGCGTCGGGAGGAGAAATTTCCAGAATAATGCTTGCAATTAAATCCGTGCTCGCGGAGAGCGACAGAATAAAATCACTCATTTTTGATGAGATCGACGTTGGTATTGGCGGAGAGGTCGCAGTTTCTGTGGGAGAACACCTGAAAAAATTATCTTTGCACAAACAGGTCTTATGTATTACCCATCTTGCTTCAATAGCTGTTCGTGCCGATAAACATATAAAAGTTGAAAAAAGTATACTTAACGGTAGGACCATTACCTCTGTATGTCCGGTAGATGGGAGAATGAGAGTCGAGGAGATTGCAAGGATGTTATCGGGGGACAGGAGGGGAGAGGCTTCATTGACTCATGCTGAGGAATTGCTGAAGAGATATGGTTCTCCGGAAGGAGAATACAGTGGGCAAAATAAGCAGTGAAGCGAGAAACAGATACTTCGAGAAAATAAAGGAGTACAAGAAAGTAATCGAGGGAATAAACCGGAGAGAAAAAAATCTTCTGAATGTAATTCAGTCTGATGAAAACGGAGGAGGATACAAGCGCCTGATATTGGCCGATGAGGTTCTTAACCGAGTCTCATACAACCTGCTCATGAACTCTCTTTCGGTATCCTTGCTAGGTATAAAGAACGAAACTTTTTTAAACGATGCAAGGAAAGATTGTTACAAGAGCATCATATACCTGGAAGAAGTTGTAACCCCCTATCTCGATGTTCCTTTCTCCGAATACGAAGAAAAAGTTAAAACCATTGAAGATTTCGATGATGAGAAACGGTATGCATTGGTTCAAAAACTAGGATTTACAATACAGTCAGTTATCGAAGGATTTGGGGAAAACTCCAAGTGGAAATGGTCTTTTGTGGAATTGGAGGGGAGGTACGCAACAATAACAAAGAATCTGATAAATCTTAAAACAGTTGTTTCAGGAATGGATCCCCGTGTTTCCGGATATGAAGTAAGATTGGCCCACTTAAAGCTTGTAAAGAAGCTGCTGCAGCAAGCAGCCGACAGATACAGGCAGAAGTACGAGCTATCCACTTTACGTGCCGATGATTTTCAGATGGCCATAAACTACCTTTCTGCACTCAGAAGACTCCACATTCTTCTGGGTGAAACCGAAGAGAGTGAAGTAATAAAACGTAAAATCGATGTCTGGAAATTAAAAATGGAGACGGATTCTAAAAAAGTGGAAAAGGAATCAAGGAAGGGTAAGCTAAAAAGCGAAAAGGGATGAGAAAGAGGAAACTACTTCTCTACACTATTTTTCTGCTCCTCTATTTATTAGGATTTTCCAGAGAGCTGGACAAAGAATTAATTTTCCAACCCAAATGGGTTGTTCATTTCCCTGAAGTTGATAATACTTTAGAAAATACACCGCAGGAAGATGAATATTTCGACTTTCATCTGGGTGATATTTTCGGATACATATATCACTCCGGTAAGATCGGCTTTATGGGGAGAGTTTTTTTCAACGTAGAGATGCTTGAAGGAATGTTTGTCAATTATTCAAATGTTTCTGAAAATCTCATTTTCAAGGACACGCAGGGTAAGATTCTTATGAACATAGAGACTCCAGGCTATCCTGTGTTAAGGGATGATCGTATATTTGTCATTGAACCGGATAGAACGGGCATCTCCGAGTACGACCAGAGCGGTTCATTATTATGGAAAAGGGAGTACGGTACTTTAATAACCTGCATGGATACAAATGACGAAGACCTTCTGCTGGGGACGCTGGACGGTCGAATTCAGCTTTTAGGTTCGGATGGGAGTATCCGCTTTCAACACATTGAGAATGAAAGTCTATACAACGTAATATATGGATGTGCAATAAATGAAGACGGTAGCTCACTGGCAGTAGTCTCTGGTGTTAAGCCTCAACGAATGGAGTTATTTCAGAAAGGTAAACCCGGTTACAATCGAAGCTTCATTAAAACACTGGATACCGATGTTAGAAGAAATATGTATATTGAGTTCTCTTCCGATGGAAGGTGGGTATTCCTTGAAGGGGATAGGGGCTTCTACATTGTGGATAGTTTAAGAAAGGGAATAGATTTTATAGAACTTTCGGGAAATCTTAAAAAAATGATCTCTGAAAAGAAGTACGGTATCCATTATCTATTGTTCGGGAATGAGATAGAAGAGAGACTGGTAGTTTTTAAGCCTCCAGGGAAGATTTTAATGGATTTACCTTTAGAAGGTGAGGAGGTTTTCCTTCACTCTGAAGATGGTAAATTGTTTTTAGGCTTAAACCAGAGAATAATGAGAATTGATGTACGGAAAGAATAGATGAGAATTGCTCTGATCTCAACCATATTAACCCTTTATACTGCCGCCCTGCTTTACCCATTTAACTGGCCTGTAGAGGAGAGAATAATTACAACGACTTTTGCAGCCAATAGAGAAGGAAGCTTTTTCAAAGGTCTGGACATGGCAGGGCCTGAACAGGAGGTGCACCCTATTGCGGAAGGTGAACTCATCTTTTATCACGAAGAGAAGGGTAGTGGATTTTCTTTACCTTCCGGGTTGGGGAGTTTCTCTGTAATTGAACACGAGGGAGGGATAAAATCTGTTTATGCACATTTGAAAAGAGGCTCTGTGGAGAAGAATAAGCTTTATTTAGAAACAGAAGACGTTATCGGCGTGCTCGGAGATACAGGAAGATCTTACGGTAAACATTTAATGCTAGTCATCATGGATCCGGAATTGAAACAGATTGTAAACCCACTTGTTGTGCTTTCAGCAGCACCCGATGAGAAAAATCCCGTTATAAAAGATGTATTTTTTAAAACAGAGAAAGAGCTCGTAAGAGCGGAGCGAAGAGTGAAAATGGAACCCGGAACAGTTACCATAATCGCCGGAGTTTACGATTTGCAAACAGACTCCAGATATTTTTTCCCGCTCACGCCTTATAAGGTTTCGGTATTTATCAACGGTGTCTTGACTTTTCATATAACATTCGAGGCTTTAAAGGAGATGGAAGAAGGGAGGCTTGTACTCGCACAGTCTGATAACCGCAGGTTTAAAGATTTATATTATAACAGCGAATATTTTATTCTGGGCGAAATAAAGATAAATCCAGGTGAGACACGTATAGAGATAATTGTAAAAGATGTAGCAGATAACGAGACAAGCACACTCATTATTATAAATGCTTCATAGTGATATGAAAACTTACTCAAGCACAGCAGGTAAAGAGAGACTTCGCTACATCACTCACTGCACGCTCTGTAATTCTTACGAACATAAACCGATCATTTCTGGAGATGGTTTTCTCTTTGTGAAATGTAACAGTTGTGGACTGGTTTTTCAAAATCCCCAACCGGGAGAGATAGAGTTAAGAGAAAGATACGGTGGTGACTATTTCAGGTACGAAAAGGATAATGAAAAAAATTTTTTCAATTTGATGCTTCTCGGCCTGAGAGATATTGGATTTAATAAGATTGCAAGTCAACTCAACGGAAAGAAATCATTTTTGGATGTGGGATGTGCTACGGGTATGCTTATTCACCATATGAAAAGCAATGGATGGGCAGAACAGGGAGTGGAGATTTGCCGTCCCTCGGCGATATATGGAATAAGAGATAAGGGGGTGAAAATATTTATAGGAACTCTGGAGGAAGCCTGCTTCGAACCGGAGTCTTTTAATGTAATACATTGCTCTCATCTAATTGAACATCTGACGGATCCTTTGCGATTTTTTACCGAAGTATTTAGAATTCTAAAGCCCGGTGGTTTTTTCATAGTTACAACCCCTAATATAGATGGGTTTCAGGCAAGGCTCTTTAAGGAGAAGTGGCGTTCAGCCATAGCAGATCACATGTATCTGTTTTCAAGAAAAACCATAGAAAAGCTTTTCCATAGAACAGGCTTTAAAGTACTTAAGAGCAAAACATGGGGTGGTTTGGCTAAGGGAACAGCACCTGCGATAGTAAAAGGGTTTGCCGATTTTCTTGCTAAAAAAATGGGAATTGGCGATGTAATGATCTATCTTACACAAAAAGGGCCCACCGTTAAGCTGAAAGAACCATCTGCTTAAGGTTCTCCACATCGATGCCCAGTTGAGAACCCAGCTTTATTAGACCTCGCAGTTTTCTGAGTCCCTCTATTTTACCGTTTTCCATTTCCCTGTAAAAAGCTTCCGCGTTCTCTCTTATAAAGTAAAATACCACATTCTGGGGGATGGTTATTTCAGGATTGATTCCCCCCTTTCTGGATATTTTTAATAATTGGTAGATATATTCAATGATTTCAGGTTCTACATTTTTTGTTAATCTATCAACCTGTGAGGAAAGGGCATCGGAAATACGTTTTTTTATTCGTTCCTGTTCTATATCTAATTCACAGGATGCTGCAAGAACTATAAGCTCTTCAATTTTTTTCAGAGACTCCGCGTTAAGCAGCTTATCTTCTTCGGATAAAATAGATAGAAGATTGCATGTAATTGAGAGTTCCGAAGCTTTTTTAAAGGCAGCTCCCGGCTTTACTCCAATTTTTTGAGAAAACTTAAGTACTTTTTGTATAGATGGAAATAATTTCCTGCCTTCTAGAATGCAGTGCTCTTCAACCGGTCGTGCAAGATAGGAAAAACAGAGACGTTTCACATCGTACGGCAGTTTTCCAAGATCAAAGGGATTAACCGTTTCGTAACCTGATTCAGCATCTACACTACCCATTTTAAGTTTAATATCATGACCGTTTTTCATTACCAGCTCGAAGTAAAAAGAGGCATTCTCAAGCAAAATGGTATCCTGAACAATTACCTCTCCCGAGTAAAGATTAGAGTGTTCGTCGGGTTGTTTTTTTTCAATCTGGCTTGAGAGCAGTCTATAAATACCGAAAGATCGGCTTCCGGCTTCGATACACTCAAGAATAATAAATATGGCAGCAGGGTAATCGAGCTTTTTAACTATAGGCAGAACCCTTTTGATAGCAATAACTCTTCCGTTTTTCTCATCAGGGATATTGCTTTTTGCCTCCTCCAATTGTTTTAGAAAAGGTTCAAGTAAATCATATTCTGCAAAAGGAGTATAGAGTTGAATAGCCTTTACGGCATACTTAATATTCTGTACCGGCTCCAGGCCGGAGAGTTCGGCAAAAAACCAACCGCATGAGGTAAACATATACATTCCGTATTTTTGACCTTCCAGGAGGTAGAATAGCTTCTTACGGTCATTATCTGGGATTGTTTGCTTCTTATCGATTATTTCCTCTGCAAAGTCATCTCTCTTTATCTCACCGGTGATGACCGAGATATAGGTATTCCTTACTTCTTCCGGTTCGAGAGAAGTTAGGCTCTTTATCTCTTTCAGGTATATTTCTTTGAGCCTCTGCGATAGCTCCTCAAAGCTCCTCCTCAAGGGCGTTCGCCATTCCTGAGTCCACCCCTCCTTACCGCCGGTACTGCAGCCGCAGTTCTTATACCATCGTGAAACGCCGTGGACGCAACTCCAGGATGTACCCAGATCATCCTCTCCTGTTTTAAGCTTCACCTCCCTCTCAGGAGGGAAGAGTTGGAGGTAGTTTGCATAATTGGTAAACTGCAACTTTTCATCTCTTTCAACAATACCCGTAAGTGCTGCAAGACACATATCGCCGAAGGGTTCGTGATGTCCATAAACCTCACCATCGGTGGCAACACTTATCAAATTTTTTTTATCTTCTTTTTTGTAAAAGCCTAAGATTTTTTCATAGAGAGTTTCTGCGTTTCTCAGATAATGATCGAAAGAAATCCCTTGTGCAAGTATATGGTTATAAAAAAACACTGCAAGTTCACCCGAACCTCTCTTTATTTTATATACTCGGTTCGAATATATAGGGTTATCTTCCAGTAGCATCCATTCCTCTTTTCCTTCGATGCGATATGCTTGTGCCTGCCAGGGAGAGAGAATAACAAATTTCACTCCTTCCTCAATCAGAATGTCCACTACCCTTTCATTTATGGCCGTTTCGGGGAGCCAGATCCCTTCAGCATCTCTTCCGAAATGAAATTTAAAATCTTTAAGACCCCATATAATTTGAGTTTTCACATCTCTGATAGAAGAAAGAGGAAGTATAGTATGATTATACGCCTGGGCAATGGCGTTCCCATGGCCGTTGTTTTTATCTCTGCTTCTATTATCAGCTTCTATGATACGCCTGTAAACATTCGGAGCATTTTCTTTTAACCAGGAGAAGAGGGTGGGGCCGAAGTTAAAAGATAAATATTCATAATTGTTAACCATATCACCAATATTACCATCAGGATTGAGTATTCTTGACGCCGTATTGGCACCGTAACACTCCTTGGTTATGCGCATGTTCCAATCGTGAAAAGGATAGGCAGAGCTTTGAAAAGGAACCTTTCCTGTCCATGGATCTTCTCTTGGAGGTTGATAGAAATGTCCGTGAATAATAAGATAGTTCTTCATGTTCTTATTCTTACGGGTTTTGCAGTAATTTGTAAATACAGGCAGCCCGATGTGGTCTGCTTACAACAGGCATGTAGGTTTAGTATCATCAGAACGAGTTTTGTTGTTGCATAAGGGGTTGACATGAAAAATCCATTTACCTAGGATGATTCTTACAGCATATAGCTTTTTGTCAAAGGGTATTAACGGCCTTTCTGCGCCGTTGTTCCATTCTTCCGGAGGTCTTTATGACAAGAGAATACCTGCAATCGCTCTCTTACAAATTGTTAAAGGAGATTGCCTTCAGGGAAGGGATAAAAGAGGCAAAGAGGTTGAAAAAAGAGGTGTTGATAGATCTTATTCTGGAAGCTATGCAAGAGGAGAGAGACGAAAGGGAGAGGTTCAACAATCCGGCGATGCAGGTCGAAGAGAAAAAATACGAAAATATTAAAGATGAGGAGATGAGACCCCTCAAGGGGATACAGTATAAAATCCCCGAAAGGTACAACGAAACAAAGATTGTTCTTCTTCTGCGGGATCCTCTGTGGGCATATGCATATTGGGATCTAAACGATAATGATATTCTGTTTATTAAAAATAATCACTCTTTCAAGAAACTAATTTTAAGGGTCTATGAGTCCGGCGAAAGGGGATTTTCGGAAGATATAGGAGTCGACTCTTTCGATATACCTGTAAAACTTTCGGATAATAGATGGTATATCAATTTGCCCCATCCTGGAAGAGAATACTATATTGAGTTGATCTGTCTTAATGGAGGAGAAGAAAAGGCACTCTGTACATCAAACACCGTTAGAAGCCCACGGGTTGCCTTACCAGACTCTATAGAGGATGATTTTCAAGAATCTGTGGGAGATATAATAAAGCTTTCCGGAATATCTGAGCTGCATGAATCCGATAATAAGAGAATTATTCCCCAGAGAATCATTTCAATAATAGAGACGAAATATCAGAGTCCAAGAGGGTAAGGTTTATATGAAAAAAGGATACCTCGCAATCGTATTTCATGCCCACCTTCCATTTGTAAGACATATCGAGTCCGAGTCATTTCTTGAAGAAAATTGGCTCTTTGAAGCAATCTCTGAAACCTACTTACCTCTGTTGAGAGTGTTTCACAGACTCGAGAGAGATGGGATACCATTTAAGGTAACTTTCTCAGTTTCGCCCACTCTCTCATCGATGCTAACAGATGAGCTCCTTCAGGATCGATACATCAATTATCTGGAAAAGCTAATCGAGTTGGGTGACAAAGAGATAGAACGGACAAGGCACCAACCCGAGTTCAACAAGCTTGCTAATATTTACAGGGAACTTAACGAACAGAATTACCTGGACTTTACCGGTACCTATAAGAAAAATATCCTCAAAGGGTTTAAAGAACTCGAAAAGGGAGGTTATCTCGAGCTCATAACCTGTGCCGCCACTCACTGTTTTCTCCCACTTTACCAGGAATATCCTGAATCGATCGAAGCCCAACTGCAAACAGCAGTTATGTCTCACGGAAGGATTTTCTGTAACGCGCCAAAGGGGATATGGATCCCAGAGTGCGGTTACTATCCGGATCTCGAAAGGCATATTAAAGCAAACAATCTACATTATTTTTTTGTTGCCTCACATGGATTACTCTTTGCCGAAAAAAAACCTCGTTTCGGAGTTTATGCTCCTGTTAATTGTCCTAACGGGGTATCTGTCTTTGCCAGAGATCTTGCTTCATCCAATGCCGTTTGGTCATCAGAGGAGGGATATCCGGGTGACTTCTCCTACAGAGAGTTTTACAGGGATATAGGGTTTGAGTTGCCTCTGGAATATATAGGACCGTATATTCATAATGGTACAATAAGAATTAACACAGGTTATAAATATTATGCAAGGACAGGAAAAACAGAAGAAAAGAGACCCTATATACCCGAAATAGCCAGAGAACGGGTAGAAGAACATGCAGATAACTTCTTGTATAACAGACTTAAACAGGTAGAAAAATTATCCAATCTTATGGACAGACCTCCAATTATCGTGAGTCCATACGATGCAGAGCTATTTGGACATTGGTGGTTCGAAGGGCCTCTGTGGTTAGAATCTCTTTTTAGAAAATTACAGGAACACTCGGACGTCCTGATAATGATTACACCATCCGGTTATCTCGAACTTTACACCGAAAACCAGGTGCTTGTGCCTTCTTTCTCAAGTTGGGGAAACAAGGGATATGCCGAAGTATGGTTAAATGGAAGTAACGATTGGATATACCGGCATGCACACAAGGCAATTGAACGAATGATAGAGCTGGCGAGACGGTTTCCCGATGAAAAAGGACTTAAAGAGAGAGTTTTAAACCAGGCCGCCAGAGAAATACTTCTCAGTCAGGCTTCCGATTGGCCCTTTATAATGAAAGCGGGCATTACAGTACCCTACGCGGAAATGAGATTCAAGGAGCACATCCATAATTTCACAAAAATATATGAAAATCTCTGTCGAAATACCGTTAACACAGAATGGCTTACTAAAGTAGAGAAGAAAAACAATATATTTCCCGATATCGACTATCGTATATTTTGTACAAACCCCTCCAGCTCATCTCTCCTCATCAATTCAAGATAATGGTAAATTTTCTCCTCTCCCTTGCCTTCTTCTGTTGAGATCTTGTAGACACGGTAAGCAATTATTTTAGAAGTTTGTAAGGGGAAGTTTAAGGGAAATCCATTTAGATCTACAACCTCATTTATCCGAAGACGATGGGGTATCTCCTGAATATCCCCCTCCGGATACACCACATACCGGTAGTGCATAAAGGCCACTATTTTCCCTCCCCCTTTTTATCTTCCAAAATTTTAAACTGTCTTACTTTATCTCCTCTTTTCTCCTCCGGATATTCCTCTATAAGAAGAACTGTCTGGAAGGGTATCATTACATGATCGGCCTCTCCGAAATCTTTTAAAATATCTTCCTGGGCCGGGTTTATTATTAAGGAAGATTTTTCAGGGAATACGATGTCCTTTATCGAGACAAAATAGGGATGGGTAAGATCGAGTTTTCTGGCAGTTAGTTGAATCTCCTTATTTTTCCATTTAAAATGTACTTTATATAAAGACACTTATCCCCTGACCTCCTTCCATAAGATAAACTAGCTTAGAAATATAAGCTACTTAACCAATGTAAAGTAAAATTGAATAAATAATCAAATTTTTTTTAAAAATGTAGGGAAAAAAACATTGACAACATGAAAAGTTGAATTAGTATAAGAATAATGTGGGAAAAAGTGGGAATAATTAGAAAAAAGTGGGGGAAAGGTGATAACTGGGGAATTTAAAAACTCACTGGATGAGAAAGGAAGAATTCTCATACCTTCACGTCTGAGAAGCGCCATTACCGGAAACGTTATGGTACTGACCAGGGGAGTGGATCGATGTTTGTGGCTCTTTCCTCCGGAAGAGTGGAAACATATTTCGGGTAATTTGATGGGTTCTACATCAATGTTTAACGCCAGAGCAAGATTGATTCAACGCAGAATAATAGCACCTGCAATTGAAGTTGAAATAGATAGAGCGGGGAGGATAAATATCCCCCCTACTCTACGTGAATATGCAAGATTGAATAAGGATTGTGTGATACTCGGTATCGAAAACAGAATTGAGCTGTGGGATGAGGGTGAATACAAGAATTACTGGGAAACAAGTGAAGCAGAATGGCAGCAAGCTTCGGAGGAGCTTAGCAAGATAATATGATAGAAAGGCATATTTATTCCGATGATTAAAATGATGGAGATTGTTCATAGACCGGTATTAAAAGAGGAGATCTGGAATTTTCTAAAACCGGATAAACCCAATGAGCTAATGGTAGATACAACGCTGGGTGAGGGCGGGCATGCGGAGTTTTTCCTCAAACGTTCACCTACATTGAGGGTGGTGGGACTGGACGCCGACGAAACAATCCTTAATGTAGCGAAAAGCAGGCTCGCTCCATTTAAATCCCGTCTCGAATATTACCACACATGGTTTAACAATTTTTTCCAGAGTTATCCACTCAAACTTGAGCGACCGGATATAATACTCTTTGATCTCGGAATCAGCACTTTTCATTTCGAAAAGTCAGGGAGGGGATTCTCTTTTAATAAAAACGAGACTCTGGACATGCGTTTGGATGAGGATCTGGAAATATCCGCATTTGATATTGTTAACAGTTATCCTCAAAAGGAACTTGCAGAGATTTTATTTCGCTACGGAGAGGAACGGTATTCAACAATAATTTCCAGGGCTATAGTAAGGGAGAGGAGGAAGGGACCTATCGAAACAACAGAGCAATTAAAAGAGCTGATAAGGGGTGCAGTCCCTGCAAAATACCGGTATGGAAGAATCCATCCTGCAACTCGAACATTTCAAGCGTTGCGTATCGCCGTCAATGGAGAACTTGTTAGATTGGAGATGGCAATTTTAAATGCCATAAAAATTCTAAAAGTAGGGGGTAAAATCGGAGTAGTTTCTTTTCACTCGCTTGAGGACAGAATCGTAAAGAATATTTTCAGAGAGAAGAGTAAAACCTGCAAATGTCCTCCGGAGCAACCTGTATGTACCTGCAGAGGGGGAAGGATAATTCAGGTGCTTACTAAGAAACCGATACGCCCCACTGAGGAAGAGATCAGAGAAAACCCTTCCTGCCGAAGTGCCCGTTTCAGAGCGGCCTTAAAACGGAAAGAAGAGGAGCTTTAAAATGAAGCGAGCAATATTCTTCCTTTTAATATTTTCTGTTCCGCTTTTACTCTACTTAAACACATGGCAGACCTTTAGATATATGCAGTTGAAAAAGGAAGTGGAAGTGCAAAAAGAGGGGCAAAATCAGTGGATTGAGAAAAATAAAAAAATAATAGCAGGGATTGCGGTGCTTGATTCTCCTCAGAGAATAGATAAACTTGCGAAGGAGAGACTAAGCTTAAAAAAGATAAATACAGAGGAGCTGGTCATAATAAAATTAGCTCCTGATGAAAGAAAGCAGGATGAATGAAATGGTTGAAGTGGCGGAGAATACTTTTCTAAACAAAAAAACAATAGAAGCGAGCGGGGGAGAAGTATTGGGTGAGTCTGCTTTAAAGAGAGGTGTAAAAGGAATAAGCACAGATTCAAGAAAATGCAAGCACGGCTATATGTTTATACCCATTAAAGGGGAGAAAACCGATGGGCATCTGTATATTCGCTCAGCACTTGAGAATGGTTGTGTCGCCTCCCTGATCGGAGTTGACTACTTTAAGAAATCGAGAGATGAGATGTTGCATCTTCAGAAAAAATACAAAAACTGTTTTCTAATCGTTAAAGATCCCCTTACTTCTCTACAGAGAATGGCCCAAGAACATTTGCGGGGTAGAAATAATCTGTATACTATTGGTATTACCGGAAGTAATGGGAAAACCACCACCAAGGAACTCATCGGAGCAATCCTTGGATTGGCAGCTCCCACTGCCGTTAGCGAGGGAAATCTAAACTCTGAAATCGGTCTTCCCCTGGCAGCTTTTGGAGTAAGGGATGAACACAAATATGCAGTTTTCGAAATGGCAATGAATAGAAAGGGAGAGATGGATATTCTTGCCGATATTGTAAGACCGGATTGTGCATTGATAACCAATATAGGCACAGCTCATATAGGATATTTAAAATCTCAGGAGGCAATCGCTCTGGAGAAGAAAAAAATCTTCTCCTATTTTAACGGCTCTCAGAAGGGATTTATCCATGAGGAAGAGCCCTTTTTCCCTATTCTATCCGAGGGGGTGAGGGGAGAAATTATTCCTTACGGTGAAAAATCGACACCCGGACTTAAGTCTTACAAACATTCAGGCCTTAACGGTACAGAATTGAGATGGCAGGGGCAGGAGATTCTGTTCCCCCTGCCCGGAAAGTTTAATTTTCGAAACTGTCTTGGTGCAATTCGTTTAGCAGTGGAGTTGGGTGTCGATAAGTCTGCGATAAAAGAGGCACTTGAAAGTATAAAGCCCCTGTCCGGCAGAGGAGAGCTGTTTCGAGGAGAGGTTACAATTGTAAAGGACTGTTACAATGCAAATATGGAGTCCTCCCTTGAGGCTGTTGATTTTCTGGATTCCATATCATGGAAGGGGCGAAAGATCTTTGTACTGGGATCAATGAAGGAACTGGGGGAGTTTACATCCTGGGTTCATGAAAAGGTAGGTGAGAGAATTGCAGTTTCCGGTATCGATGCAGTATTTTTCTTTGGGGAAGAGACCGAAATATGTAAGCGGAGATGGGATGAGAGGGGTAGAGATTTTTCATTCTGGTATACCAGCTACGAAAAGCTCGAAAGGGCAATCGTCCGATTTGTAAAACCCGGAGATCTCCTATACCTGAAAGGTTCACGGGCCATGGAACTCGAGCGCTTGATCGATCCCTTACTTAAATAATAGGAGAAACAGATGTTAAAGGAACTTCTATATCCACTGGTAAAATATTTCACAGCCTTTAACATTTTTCAATATATCACTTTCAGAGCTGCCTATGCCGCAGTAACCGCTCTTTTTATCTCTTTCCTGCTCGGTCCCATGCTGATCGAGAAGCTTAAAAAATTAAATGCTGGACAGGAAATAAGGGAAGAGGGCCCCCGTACACATTTGCTAAAATCTGGCACCCCCACAATGGGCGGAATACTGATAAACCTTTCCATCATAATTTCTGTTCTATTATGGCAGGATTTACATAATATTTATACATGGATAACACTTTTTTCCATTTTCGCATACGGATTAATCGGCTTTATCGATGATTATCTTAAAATATTTAGAAAAAATTCCTGTGGGATGCATGCAAAATTTAAGTTTGGAGCACAAACAGCACTAGCCCTTTTAATAGTAGCATTTATCTATGTAAATCGTCATGATACTACCACTCTATTATATCTACCATTTTTTAAATTTGCCGTTATAGATATGTCCGTATTATACATCCCTTTTGGTGTTCTCCTTCTGGTAAGCACCTCAAATGCGGTCAACCTAACCGATGGTCTGGATGGTCTGGCAACAGGTCTGATTATTCTGGTAGGGATATCTTTCTCAATCCTCTCCTATTTATCGGGTAGAGCTGATTATGCCGAATATCTTCAAATTCCATACATTGTAAACAGCGGAGAGCTTACCATTCTCTGTTTTGCTCTGGTTGGGGCATGTGTGGGTTTTTTATGGTTTAATGCCCATCCTGCGGAAATTATGATGGGAGATACGGGTAGTCTTTCGTTAGGAGGCGTTATTGGGGTAATTTCTCTCATTATAAAGAAAGAGATATTACTTATAATTGTAGGGGGTGTTTTCGTTATTGAAGCATTATCGGTCATCATCCAGGTTCTTTCGTATAAATTAAAGGGAAAGAGAGTTTTTAAAATGGCGCCTCTGCATCATCACTTTGAATTAAAGGGATGGGCAGAGAGTAAAGTCGTCATTCGATTCTGGATTCTGGGTGGCCTTTTTGCCATCTTAAGTCTTTCTACATTGAAGTTGCAATGATGAACGGCACATTTACCGTAGAGAAAATAAATCGTAACTCCGTAGACACCGTACTGCTGGCAGCTTTGATTCTGCTAATCGGTATAGGTCTTTCGGTTCTATTTTCCTCTTCCTATTACTACAGCGAACTGAAATTCGGTGAGCCCACTTTTTTCTTTAAAAAACAAATAGTAAAAGTTTTAATCGGAATTGTGTTGATAATTTTCGTATTAAAAACACCGGTTTCCTTTTTAAGGAAACTTGCCCCAATATTGATATTATTTTCTCTTATTCTAACCTCCCTTACCTTTGTTCCTGGAATAGGA
>QNBH01000084.1 GCA_003645645.1 Spirochaetota bacterium
CATAATATGATTTTAATTATACAGGTCTTAATCTGTCAATAGGAGGTTTGCTGGGTAGAAAGGTGAAACATTTGCTGCTTCCTAAATTATTCCTCTTTACAACGAATTCATACTATGGTAATGTTAACCTAAATGGAATATTGTTCCATAATATAGTATGCAGCTCATCGGTGTTTGTAATTCTTTAATATTAAACCTGACCGGTTGAAACAGAAAGGAGCCAATAGTGGCCGAAATCACTATTATCGTAAATGGTAATCGCCATAGAGTTGATGTAGAGCCGTATGAAGTGCTTTCGGATGTTTTACGAACCAGGCTCGGTTATACGGAGGTAAAGAACGGCTGCGGGAACGGAGAATGCGGCTCCTGCACTGTTTTACTCGAAGGTAAAGCCGTTACATCATGCATTATTCCTGCAATCAGAATAGATGGCAGGCAAATAATTACGGCAGGTGGTCTGGCAAACGACGGGAAATTGCATGTTTTGCAGGAAAAGTTTATAGAACACGAAGCCATTCAATGCGGCTATTGCACTCCGGGAATGTTGATGTCGGCTAAAGCGTTGCTAGACAGCAATAGAAACCCCACAGAAGAGCAAATAAGAGTTGCTATTTCGGGAAATTTATGCAGGTGTACGGGTTACCAGCAGATAGTTGAGGCTATAATGGATGCAGCCGGTGAATACAATGATTAAAGAAAAAACTGCGGAGAATAAATGGATGAAGCAGAAGGATCTTTTTAGACCATCTCAATACTATAAACCAGCTTCAATTTCAGAAGCACTATCTCTCCTGTCAAAATACGGAACCGCTGCCCGGCCAATTGCAGGCGGAACCGATTTGATGACCGAAAAAGATTCGGAAATAAAAGTACTTATAGATATTTTAACAATCAATCTTTCATATATAAAGACTTCTCCCAGGGGTCTAATTATAGGAGCCACTACAACTTTTAGTGAGATAGAAAACTCACCGCTGTTGGGGGAAACCCCATACGACACACTTGCTTATGCAGCAAGTCTTATTGGTACTCCCCAGATAAGAAATATGGCCACAATTGGAGGAAACATCTGCAGGCCTTCGCCATGTGCAGATACAGCACCGGTTTTACTCGTGCTGGATGCAATAATTAATGTCGATGGGCCAAAGGGTAAAAGGGAACTCCCCATATCTGAGTTCTTTAAAGGTGTGGGTCAAGACGCACTTGAACAAGGAGAAATAGTAACAGAGTTAATTCTTCCTCTGTTTCCAGAACGTACAGGAACGGCTTTTATCAAGAAGGGTCGTGTGGCTGTTGGAGATTTAAGCATAGTTAGTGTAGCAACATGTTTAATCATGGATGAACAAGGTCGCTGTAAGAGTGTGAGAATTGCCCTCGGTTCGGTCGCTCCAATACCTCTTAGAGTTAAAAATGCAGAAAGTTTTTTAATCGATAAAAAGCCTGAAACTAAACTTCTTGAAGAGGTAGCTGCGGTAGCAGTGGAAGAGATAAATCCAATTAGTGATGTACGAGCTTCTGCCGAATACCGAAAAGCGCTGAGCCGGACTTTGGTCTTAAGAGCTCTGCAGGAAGCACTTGTAAAGGCAAATCAATTTAAAAACAAAAACGAGGAGTGAGATGAATATGTCAATTATAAATAAAGATTTCAATATAGTAGCAAGGAGAAATCCACGGATAGAAGCGAAGGAGAAGGCAACCGGGAAGACCCTGTTTGCTGGCGATCTTCCGAATCTTCCAAATATGCTTTACTGTAAAATTCTTAGAAGCCCATACCCTCACGCTCGAATTTTAAAGATAGACACCTCCAGAGTAAAAGCCCTTGATGGTGTAAAAGCGGTCATCACTCATGATGATATTGGAGGACAATTCCTGCATCGCGCAATCAGCCCCCACCCATCAAAACCACGTCCATGGGACAGCTATATTCTTGAAAAAGAAGTTCGATACGTTGGTGATCGTGTTGCGGCAGTGGCAGCGGTATCACCCCATATTGCAGAGCAGGCTCTGCGGCTCATCGAAGTGGAATACGAGCAGCTACCCGCCGTGTTCGATCCAGAGCAAGCGATTAAGCCTGATGCTCCGAAGGTTCATGAGTATAATTATACTCCAGAGCAAAGAATTGTGATTGAAAATAATGTTGTTGCACCGCTAGAAATGAGCCGGGGAAATGTAGATGAGGGTTTCAAAGATGCTGATTTTATAATCGAGAATCATTATAGAACGGATCATCAATTCAATTCACCGATGGCTCGTCCGGTATGCCTTTGCAGGCCCCTTTCTAATGGGGGTATAGAAGTATGGGGTCAATCTCAGGGGATTCACTGGACTCGTATGTGCCTCTCTGCCTCTCTAGGCCTTCCTTTAAGCAAGGTGAAGATCCATCGATTACCCTTGGGAGGTGCTTTTGGACTCTATATATATCTTCGATTCAGCGATGTGATATGCTGTTTCTTGGCTATGAAAACCGGTCATCCGGTCAAGAATGAAGAAAATAGAGAGGAGATGTACTATGACGGCGGCCGCCATCCGGCTGTCATGAGGATAAAAACAGGCGTCAAAAAAGATGGTTTAATTACCGCTATGTATATGCACATGATAGACGGAGTCGGAGCATACAGTTCGGGCACTGCAACATTGAAACTTGCCTGTGGTTTCTTCATGTCGTTCTACAGATGCCCTAATATGCACTTTGAAGGATACACCATCTATACCAACACTCCTCCTCTTGGATCATGCAGAGGAGCCGGCAATCCCGAGATGACCTTTGCCACGGAGCAGCAGGCAGATATTATAGCCGAAAAAATCGGAATGGATCCGCTGGAGTTCCGGTTAAAGAACCATGTTGGGATCGGAGATACCTATTACGGACAGGGTCCCGATATTTACTGTAAAATTAAAAGTTGCGGTACAGAAGAGCTTATTCTCGAAGGGGCAAAGCGGATCGGCTGGAATACCAGAGACAATCATATTCCATACAAGAACAAACCCTGGATAAAGAGAGGAATCGGTATGGCCTACGGTCACCACACTTCCGGTACCTCCAGTGCAGAATCGAAGAAACCATCCTCATTTATGATTGACTACAGCGGGGCAATCATAAAGATGAACGAAGACGGCACTGCAAATGTAATAACCCCTTCGGCCGAGTCCGGTACAGGAGCTTTCATGACGGATGCTGCAATTGCAGCCGAAGCAATAGGGCTTCGTTTACAGGATATCGTAATATCGAGCTCTGTAGACTCAGAAATAGCACTCTGGGATCACGGTACCATGGCCAGTCGCCACACATTTACCATGGGAAATGCAGTTAAGGAAGCAGGCTTGCGTGTTAAACAGAGCATTCTCGATTGGGCAGGCAAGATACTTTCCGTACCGGTCGATAAACTTGACACAATGGATGGTCGCGTTTTCTTAATTGAAAAACCCTCCAAGGGACTCACTATCGCCGAGGTGCTTCAACACGGCCAGTCCCAGAGCTGGGGAACAATATCGGGAACCGCTTCTTTAAGTTCACCCTCCTGTCCTCCGCACTTTGTGGTAACCTTTGTTGAAGTCGAGGTTGACACAATAACCGGAGAGGTAAAAGTAACCAGGGCATTTCACGGAGCAGATGTGGGTACACCGATTAGTCCCGAGGCTGTAAGAGGACAGCTAATGGGTGGACTGCACATGGGTATGGGATATGCTCTGAGCGAATCGGTTGTTTACGATCCTGAAGACGGGCATGTCGTTAATCCCAATTTCGTAGATTACAAACTCCAGACTCCTCTGGACATGCCAGAGACAGAAACATTCCTTACAGATACCTACGAACCGGATGGACCATTCGGTGCTAAAGGTATTGGCGAAGGTGCTATGAATCCCGTGCCTGCTGCAATATTTAATGCCGTTGCCAATGCGATAGGAGTAAGAATATTTAGCAGTCCCATTACCCCCGAAAAGATACTCCGTGCAATAGGTAACATGTAATACTTTCCTATACCCCATCTTCCGGGAAATCGCCGGTTATGCTTTTAAGCATATTCTTCACCGCATCCAGGGGTTCGCTCTCCCTGTTAAGAACAGAGTAAACGGTGCCGGAAACGGGAAGCTTCAACCTGTTCTTTTCTGCAATAGTGTTTACATGTTTACAGGCAACGATTCCTTCCGGTAAGTAACCTAATTCGGCTATGTTTTCTATAAGATCGTCAAGACTCTTATAGTCAAAGAGTATGTTGTCGGTGATTATCTCTCTACCAAACCTTCGGTTTCTACCGTACCTGCTCCTGCAGGTAACATCCAGATCTCCTACTCCGGCAATGGAGGTAAATGTTTCGGGATGAGTAGAACCCAGGGCCTTTCCGATAAGTTGTATTTCGTTAAGTCCCGCTGCAAGAAGAAGGGACTCCGTGTTGTCTCCGAAAAGTTCATATATACCCATGAGGGCATCAAGCATTCCAAAGGCTATGGCTATGACATTTTTTACTGCAGCGGCGGTCTGTACTCCCGCCACATCGAAGGAGGAGAAAACCATCAGGGAAGGAGAGGATAGAAGCTCTCGGAAGAGAATTGAGTTTCTTCCATTCAATGAGGCGCTTATAAGACCTGTAAGTTTTCCCCTGGCAACCTCCTCGGCATGACTTGGACCGGAGATATACACAAGGTTGTTCCTGTAATGCGGGGGTAGATGTTCCTCGAGGGCTGTGGTAATAAGTTCAGGCCCCTCCTCTGTGGATATAAATCCCTTGGCAAGAATGCCGATAGGAGTCTTTCCCTCCCTGATATTTGGAGCTTTGACAATTTTTTTAACCACATCCACCAGATAGAGAGAGGGTGTTGCAAGAAGGAGGTAATCTTTACCTTTTACCACTTCGAGAATATTTTTCGAGGCAGTAAAGTTGCGGGGTAAACTTACTCCCAATAGAAACCTGCTGTTGGTGTGCCTTAAATTGATATCCTCTACTACTTCTGGCAAATAATCCCATATCTGTATTCCGCATTTTTTCTCTGCAAGAACCTTTCCCAGCGCAGTTCCCCAGGCTCCGGCACTTAAAATTCCCACTTTTTTTCGCATAGAAATTTCTCCATGATATTAGCTAGAAAGCCTCTACAATTAATACCAATCGCGCTTCTCCCAATATCCACGGCTGTTCTATTATTGACATTGTAAATTATAAATAAGTAGACTGGCATGAACAAGGGAGGCGAAAATGGGAGAAAAAAAGACTTTTTATTTCGAGAAAAACTCTATGACCTTGATCCGGCAGTTGCAGGGCTTATCGATCTGGAAGCAGAAAGGCAGGCGAGGAAACTAATAATGATTCCCTCAGAAAGCAGTTCTCTCTATGCAATCAGGGAAGCCTTAGGGTCTGTGTTCATGAACATATATGCGAAGGGCTATCCGAATCCGGAAACAAACTGGTTTACAGAAGAGGAGATTCTCAACCACGAACATCACCTGGCATATTACAGACGGTTCGGAGACCAGAGGTACTACAGGGGTGTCGAATACGCCGATGTAGTGGAAGGTCTTACCAGAAGAAGGTGTGCCGAAGCCTTTTCCACCGACACCATATTTGCCGAACAGATCTATGTAAATGTGCAGCCCCTCTCCGGAGCTCCGGCCAACACTGCGGTACTCCAGGCACTTCTTAAACCCGGAGATACTATCATGGGGATGAATTCCCCCACGGCGGGCACCTGACTCACGGGAGCCCGGTCAATATATCGGGTAAACTCTACAACTCTGTCTCCTATCGGGTAAATGAAGAGACTGAACTGCTCGATTACGATGGGATTGAGGAGCTTGCCCTGGAACATCGTCCCAAACTTATCATTGCGGGTTACACCTGCTATCCGAGAAAACCCAATTGGGCCAAGTTTCGTAGAATTGCGGATTGGGTCGGCGCCTGCCTTCTGGCGGATATTGCATATGTTGCCGTAATGGTAGTTGCCGGTGCATATCCCTCCCCTCTCGGGCATGCGGATGTAATAACATTTACCACTCATAAAACACTCTGCGGCCCGGAGCAGCCTGCATCCTTACCCTCGATCCTCGCCTGGCACAGAAGATAGACCGTGCCCTCTTTCCCGGTCTTCAGGGAGGGCCTCATGTGAATAAGTTTGCAGCCATCGCAACCGCCTTCAAGATCGCAAAAACAGAGAAGTTTCGCCTCCTCCAGCAGCAGACCGTGAAAAATGCATCTGCACTGGCTCAGGCTCTGTGTTCCAGGGGAATGCGTGTACCTTGTGGAGGAACCGATACCCACATGCTTCTTCTGGACTGTAAAACTGTGATGGGAGAAGATGGCACCCCTCTGATGGGGGATACGGCAGCCACTATCCTGGATATAGTGGGTATAGTGGTAAATAAGAACTCCATCCCGGAGGATAAGACCGCTGCCTATCCAAGCGGAATCAGGCTTGGTACACCGTGGGTTACACAGAGAGGATTGCTCGAAGATGATACGGAAAAAAATTGCCGGTATCATAGCCACTGCCCTTAAGGCTATAGAACCTTATAAAACAGAAGGAATCAGGGGGCCTGTGTCCGGCGGTAAGATCGATTTTAAGCTTCTCGAAGAACTCCGAGTAAAAGTGGCAGACATTGCCGAAATGGCGGGAATTGACTACTAAGTTCCCTGCAGTGGCTATCCTCATCACTGTCTGGTGCCTGAGCTAAGGAAGAGGAAAGAAGCCTTTAATATGGTAGAAATCCAGGGCGAAACCGCCTCTGCATTTACAGACATGCTTGTCCCGGTGGATATGGGAGAATTAAATTCAGGAGAATGGCGTCCCACCCTGCTCCTCAATAAAAAGGGAGAGAGTTTCTCACCGGCATTATTAAGCAGGCATAGTCAGGACTATTCCTCTTTTCGTCTTATAGTACCTTCAGAGCGGGCGAGGGAGGTCATTCCCTGGCTCAGACATCTATCGGATGGGTATATAAAGTTTGATGAAAAGGAACTTGTCGGGAGACTGCCGGGTCCGGTTGTAGTCCATGATCTGGGTTCGGCAGATGAAATGAAACAGGCTGCAGAGAAACTTAAAAACATAGAGAAAAACAGTCTGCCTCTATCATGTAAGCCCTTCTACATTGGTCTTTCTTCAAGGGCAGAACCATGCGGAGAGCCGCTCCCATTTTTTAACTTCGAAGAGAAGAAGGAAGAATCTGATAAAACCACTCCCCTGCATCACTGGCATGTTGAAAGAAGTGCAAAGGTGGCTTCCTTTGCAGGCTGGGATATGCCCATGTGGTATACCTCGATCCAGGATGAGCACAAAACCGTTAGGGGTTCGGCTGGTCTGTTCGATGTCTTTCACATGGGAATATTCGAGGTCTCCGGTCCAAACGCCTACTACTTTCTCGATATTGTAACCACAAACGAGATAAACCTCTTAAGACCTGGAGAATCGCAATACTCCTTCTTACTCGATCCCGATGGGAGGATAATCGACGATTTACTCGTTTACAGGATCGAAAAAGATAAATATCTCCTGGTGCTTAACGCAGCCAACACGGACAAAGACTGGCACTGGCTCAACGAGGCAAACGACGACAGCGTTCAGATAGACAGGGAAAGACCCTGGTCAAAAGTACCATTTTCTGCAGAACTTAAAAACCTCTCAAATTGGCAGGATGCCGGTGGTTCCGCACTTGCAGATATAGCAATACAGGGTCCCCGTTCCCGGGACATCATCCTTACCATCTTAGAAACTTCCCCTAACTCCAGAAAACTAAGGGACCTGCAGAGCAAGATTCTCTCTCTTAAGAAGATGCAGTTTCTCAAGGCACGGATACCTGTTGATGGGACAGATGAGGGGGAAACCGACATTTTAATTGCCAGAAGCGGTTATACGGGTGAGCGTATGGGCTTCGAGCTATTTATCCATCCTTCAACTGCCGAATGGTTGTGGAAAAAACTTCTTGAAGCAGGAGAGCCTTTTGGAATAAGACCGGTGGGGCTGGGAGCAAGAGACAGTCTTAGAATCGAAGCTGGACTTCCCCTGTATGGTCATGAGCTTGCAGGACCTCTAAATATCTCCCCTGAAGAGGCAGGATTTGCCGGATTCGTGAAACTTTCCAAACCCTTCTTTGTAGGAAGGAAATCCTATCTGGAAAAAACAAATGAGGAAAAAAAGATGACCGTTGTAAGGTTCCAGTTGCCCGAAAGAGGGGTACGAATGCCGAAGACAGGTGATGCGGTTACAGAGTCCCACGGCAGGGTCATAGGCCAGGTAACCTCATGTGCAATGGACACAAAGGTTTTTCTTGTAGGAATGGCATATATCGATAAACGCCACACGGATGAAGGCGAGAGCATAAATATCTTTCCCAGACCTGCCAGGGAAAAGTGGGATAAACCCTACGAAGAGCTGGAAGCAGGAGACAGGCTCGTGCTGCACAACGAGGCAAAGATCATAAGCCGCTGAGAGTGGAGAGTGGGGTCAGGTCTTGAAATTTGACAAAATAGTTAAATCATTTGAGCGTGGTTGATTTCGGCTGGTCGCCTTTGTAATACAAAAATGTCAAATTTCAATACCTGACCCTATTCTTATAGAAGGACGGATAGGCCGAGAAAGCCCGCAACGAGCAGTAGAAGCGATGTGTGAAAGTCTACCCTGATCCCGCGGATAAACTCCGTTACAGACTTGCCCCACCTGCTCTTAATCCCAAGATAGAGGACAAACCCAAGGGCAAATACGACGAGAAAATCAAGGAGATTCTCCGCCGTATAAAACTTAAAAGAGACCTCGGGAAGACTCCTGTAAATCATCCGGTAAATACCGCCAAACCAGAAACCGGGAAAAAGACCGGTCGCAAGACACAGAACAGAGAGCAGAGAAAGGGAGAAATACTTAAGCCCCTTTAAACTCCGCCTCTCCACGGAAAAACCCTTGCCCCCTCTGAATACCCCGGAAAGCTTAATAAAAGAGGCCACGGTACCAATACCGGTAAGCCAGATCATGTAATACACAGCTGCCGAGTATTTAACCCCGCTTAAGATAAGCTTTTTGCTTATAAACCCGTTAAAAGGCGGAAATCCGGCTATAGAGGCAGCACCAACCAGAAATGTAATAAAAAGCCCTATATGCGCCCTCCACAAACCCCCAAGCCTGTCTATGTGCCTCTCCCCGGTCATGTTCATCACCACCCCTATGGCCAGAAATAAAAGCCCCTTGAACAGCGCATGGGAGAAGGCATGATAGAGCGAAGCTGAGACAGAGACCGCCGTCCCCGCCCCGAAACTCGCCACTATATAGCCCATCTGGGAGACAGAATGAAAGGCAAGAAGCCTCTTCATATCCGTCTGGGCAAGCGCCCAGATCACCGCAAGCAGTGCCGTCCCTCCCCCTATCCAGAAAAACACCATAGAGAAAGCATTGCGGCCGAACATCCAGAGAATACGCCACAATGCGATAAATGCCACCTTCAGTACTATTCCCGAAAGAATGCTCGAAATTGGGTGGGGAGCTTTGGTATGTGCATCCGGCAGCCAGGTATGAAAGGGGATGAAGGCTACCCTCACACCCAGACCCACCACCAGACATCCCAGTGCTACGGAAATGGGATAACCCGATGGATTTAACTCCTTAAGTCTTACCGCAATCTCTTCCAGAGAGAAAGACCCGGTGTGCCGGTACAGCATGAGGACGCCCAGAAGAAAGAAACTCATTGCAACAGAACTCAAAATCATGTACTTGAAACTTGCCACAAGAGAATGTTTCCGTGAGAAGAAGGCTATAAGAATATAGACCGCAATACCTATTATCTCCAGGAAGACGAACATATTGAAAATATCGTGGGTAAGGACGACACCCTGCATACCTGCAACCATAATCATGGAGAAAAACCAGAACAGGGGAGTAAACCTCTTATCCGGCCAGGCATAGAGGAGGGAAGCCAGGGAGAGAATTATAACCATCAGGGACCCTACCCAGGCTATTCCGTCCATCTTTAACACTATGGCCACCTCGCCTCTCCAACCCCCCAGGGGATACATATACTCCTTGCCTTCATACACCTCAGGAAGAAGAAAAAACAACAGAACCAGAGATACCGTAAGAGAAGCTATTGCAGAAGGTCTTGAGAGAGCAACTTTTGGAAATACTTTCTCAACGAATGCGGGAAGTGCTGCGGCAAGGGGTAGTATTATAAGGAGAATTGTAAGATCAATCATCAATTAAAAACTTTTTCTGAATCTTCTTTATATTGAGAGTTTCGTAATGGTTGTAGATGCGATAAATCAGGGCAAGCCCAAGCGCTGTCAATGCCACCCCGATTACAATTGCAGTAAGCATAAGAGCCTGAGGAACGGGATCCACGATGTCCTTCACGCCTTCAACGAGTATGGGAGCCTGCGAACCGGAGAGAGATCCGAAATAGATAAAAAAGATTACAATTGCGGTGTTCATTATGCTAAGACCAATCATTTTCTTGATGAGATTGGGATGCATCAAAACTCCGCCCAACCCTATTATAAAGAATATGAGTAGAAGAATTATAGCAGGCATTACCTATTCCTCTCTGAAAAGGTAAAAGCAAATCAACCCTATTCCCGCACCCACCTTTATCCCTATCACCAGGTTAAGAATAAATACGTAGATACTTCCCCTCCCGAAGAGAAGACTCAAGAAATAGCCGGTTGTAGCAATTCCTCCTAATCCCAGAATAATAAGAATGGCAAAAGAGACAACCTCTGCCATGCTGAACCTGTCTGTGGGAAAGAGCCTGTTAATTTTTACAGGATCCTGGCAGAGGAGAAGAAGAATAATGCCGGAGGCAAGAACCACACCACCCTGAAAGCCTCCTCCGGGTGAAAGATGTCCATAAGAGATAACATAGAAACCGAAAAGGAGAATGAAAGGAGCCAATTTTCTTGAAATTACATCGAGTATATCGGTCTTTTTCACGATTTTCCTCCTGTTGTAAAAAGCACAATTCCCGAAACAGCCAGAAGCAAGACGACTGTTTCACCCAGTGTATCGAACAGCCGGTAGCCCAGATATATTGATGCAACCAGGTTGATGGCACCGATATCACTTACCCCGTGTCGGTATACATACTCTTTTTGCCGGAGTGCCTGCCCCTCATCAGGCACCATCTCAAAAATGAATACAGCGCTGAGTAACAATCCCACCATAATCAGGATCACAATTGATATTATCTGTTTCATTCATCCTCCTTAAGCCCCACCTTCCTTATGAGCCATATATACAGGAATGTGGAAAGACCCGTCCCCACGGCGGCTTCGGTAAGGGCCACATCGGGAGCATGCAAATGAAAAAAGAGAAGAGCGCTTAAAAGACTCAATACCGCCAGAAAGAGCACGGCTTTAAGCAAATCACGTGAGAGGAGTGCGAGAATACCCATCAGAATGTGAAGCAAAAGAAGGATTTCGGTCAAGCTCTATCACCTCACTGCTTTTCCCGAATCGGCGGGGTGAGTTTCCTCCATGGCACGATTTCTCTGTTCCAGGCAAAGCGGGCTACAATATGCGCGGACACAGGAGAGGAGACAATAAAGAACACCGTGATTACAAGAATCTTACCCGTTATGGGGGAGAAACCGGAATAGAGCATGCCTGCTATAAAAAACGAAAATACAGAAGTAGTGGTGCAGGTTGAGGATGCCTGGAGTCTGGTATAAACATCGGGGAAAATGAGTACTCCCAGGTTTCCCAGTACCGCAAATATTATTCCCAGAAAAAGGAAAAATTGAATGAGTATGGCCAGTATCACCTTATCTCCTCCTTTCGACCAAAATACTTTACAACGGCCAGAACACCTATGAATCCGAAAATATCGTAGACCAGGGCCACATCCAGGTACACCGAAAGCTTCTCTTTCACCGCCACAATCACAAGAATGGCAAGCACCTGGGCAGCTATCAGGTTTACGGCCACCAGCCGATCGGCCAGGGTGGGGCCGATTATAAGACGGACTGTGCTTACCACTGTGGTTCCTAAAAGAAAATAGTTTATAAAATCCCAGGAAAGAGGGGCTAAATCCATATTCTTTTTAAAATTTCCTCGAAATCTCCCTTTATTATATTCCCTGCATATCGGGAATGGGTTGTTTTTGCGTTTAACCAGTGAACAATAAGATGATCATCATCCAGATTAAGCGTTACTGTGCCCGGAGTCATTGTTATTGAGTTTGCCAGAAGAACCCGCGCTATATCTGACTTTAATCTGGTCCTGAAATGGACTACCCTTGGATTTATCCTTCCCCTTAAAACACTCAAAAGCACCTCAAAACTTGCCACATACATTTTAAAAACAAGCAGAAGGAAATAAACACCTACAAGATAAACCCTGGGAAGAAGAGACCTTCTGGCCGCCTCTCCCTTTTCGATAAAAAGGCTGTAGGTAAAAAATGCAACAGTGGAAGAGAAGACCAATCCAAGAGTGATAGAGGTAAGGGTAAATGTTCCTGAAAAAAGGATCCAGCCGAACATAAGATAAATTGTAGTGAGCAATATCCTTACGATTTTCCACTTTGTAAGAGCATCCATATTTTCACTCCTGCTCCTTAATGATCGAAAGAACCTCATCGGTAGTCTCTGCCTTAAGAAGTGCCTTCACAAATTGCTCATGTTTAAGCAACCGGGACAGCTTGCTTAATAGTTTAAGATGTTCCGATTGATGCCCCTTAGGCCCTAACAGAAGAAAAAAAAGATAGACAGGCTGCTTATCCATAGCATCAAACTGTATTCCTTCCTCACTCCTCCCAAAGGCCATGGTGGTCTGCCTTACAAAATCTGAGAGAACATGGGGAATGGCTATACCCCCTCCTATCCCGGTGCTGGAGATTTTCTCCCTCTTAAGAAGCTCCTCCACCACCTTCCCGGGCGCCTCCACCTTGCCCATCCCGGAAAGAAGAGAGACAAGCTCCTCTATCACCTCTCTCTTCCTGCGGCTTTTAAGCCTTACTTTAATCGCTCTTTTATCCAGCAGTTCCGATATATCGTTCATACTCCTACTGCTCCTCAATATCCTCTTCTCTGATCATTCCCTTGCAGAAATCCACCGGAAGGGTAAAGACAATACCCGTGCCTGGTTCGGATAAATCACCACAGATCGACTCAAGAAGTTCTATCAACCGTGGGATATTCTCTTCGTTCTCTATCACGGAGAAAATGGTCTTGTTGTAAGGTTTATTCCCCTTCATAAACTCTTTAAAATCGGCAAAAAGGGGTACCTCATAGGTAAGAAATCTGCCCATCCCCTCGGAGTCCAGTATGGTGGCCCCCGGAATCCCTGCCTCCACATAAGCAGCCAGTACCTCGTCGAGAAGTTCTTCCCTGTTAAGGACAAACACTAACAGCTTCATAACCGTAAGCGAAATATTTTATTGTACATTCACTCACCGAATACTATAAAGGAGCGTTACTAATTGAGTCAAGCAAAGGAGATAAATATTACTACCTTCTCTTCAAATGATTCCGGCTGTTATATTCACCAAAACCGTGATATATTCTAAAGTAAAGAAAGTGGAAAAATATTTTAGCAGGCTGTATATAAAAATACTTCTTATTTTTCTCCTTCAATCCTGCGGGTTGGATTATCCGGCTCCCTACCTCTACCTTGATGTGGATTCTGTTTACACATCACCTCAGGTAGAGATTCGCTATTATTTCAAGAGCGAGAGGAATCCCCAACTCTGTCGGGTTACACTCTATAAGATGAACGGCTCCGTATTCGAACAGATATATAATTCAGAGGAAAGACTACCCGAAAGGGGAATATTGAAGTTCAATCTTGAAAATGGAATATACAGGTTGAGGTTTTCCCTGCTTTCTGAGCGCGGGTTTAATCACAAGGTTCTCCCATTTCTGGACAGAACTTACGAGTTTGAGGTTAAAACATGAAATGCCTGGAAGCAGAAGCCAGTACCATCAGGAGTAATTAACGATGAAAGTAAAAGCTATCTTCTTTATCGTTTTTATGACTATAGCCGGTTCGATCCTTCTTTCCTGTATTCCCGAGCTTCCCGAGAGTTACGGGAACATTGCACTACACATAAGAATAAGCGGTTATACCTGGAAGGGGGAGAGACTTGTTCATGTAGACCTCCATCATCAAACAAGCGGTTCCAGTTCAGGATACGATCTTACCCCCGATCAGGATAACTACGCCTACGGATTCTTCCCCAATCTTGAACCGGGAATATGGGACATTACGGTTACGGTGGTGGACGGCACCCAGCAGATAGGAAGTAAGCGAGATAGTGCCGAAGTTCTTGAAAACGAAACCACCAGAGCAGAAATTACCGGAGAATACGCAAACGGTGAGCTTGGTCTTACCTTCTCCTGGAGCAGTTCCCAGATTAATCCGGCCATTTCCCTCGATGCTTCCGACAGCATATTCGTTGTAAGACAGAGTTTTGATACGTCGAACTGGACCTGGCAAACCGAAGAGCTTATAAGAAGTTTCGGTTGGGGAGAGTTCCAGGCTATTAAGAGCGTGGAAATCGAATATCCCGACGGATACGTGTTAAGCTTTAAAGAGCGGGGGCTTAATTCCACCGTGTGGTTAAATGTGGATGAGAGCGAGTTTTCTGCCGGCAGAAACAATTTTTACGAATCTGGTGAATACAACATAAAACTAACCGATATAAACGGGGCAATTATAACTGCATCCGACCAGATTTCCACTGATTATTCCCTTATCTACAGTATTTCGCCTTCGGAGGGTACCTGGATAGACTCTACAATAGATCAACCGGTCTCATGGAGTATCGATTCTCTCGCAGGCATAAAAAGCTTTGCAGTGGTTGTAACTCCCGAGGATTCCAGGTGGGATGTGCTTTTTTCTCGGGTAGTTTCGCCTGCAGAACCTTTAAGCATAACTATTCCTGCAAATACTCTCTGTATAACAACAGAGTATCATCTGTTTATCATTGCCTGCGACAGAGAAATAACGGCTAATACCTTAAGCTCAGTGGAAGAGTACTATTTCGAGAGGATGATCTCGGAGATGGTATATTACATGATTTTC
>QNBH01000085.1 GCA_003645645.1 Spirochaetota bacterium
CCTTTTTACAAATGGTTTACCGGTGGCAAAATAAACATCGTTCACAATGCCATCGACCGTCATCTTAAATCCTTTCGAAAAAACAAACTTGCACTTATATGGGAGTGGGGAAACCAGGTGATGTGCGTACCTATTCTTACTACGCTCTTAACAGAGAGGTTTCCAGGTTTGCCAGTGTAGTCAAAAGCATGGGAGTAAAAAAAGGAGAAATTGTTACCATCTATATGCCTCAAATTCCGGAGCTTGCCATCGCCATGCTCGCCTGTGCCAAAATCGGAGCAGCTCACAGCGTTGTTTACAGTGGGTTCAGTGTTGAAGCCCTTGCCGAAAGAATAGAAGATGCCGAAAGTCGTGTGTTAATAACAGCCGACGGCGGCTTCCGTCGCGGAAAGACTGCCAACTTGAAAGAGATAGCAAATGAAACCATAAAAAGATCTCCCACTATAGAGGTGTGTATAACAGTCAAGAGAACAGGACAGGAAGTTTATATGGAGAACGATCATGATTTCTGGTACCACGATTTGATGTCACTTCCTGTTGCCAGTCCCAATTGTCAAACCGAGATAATGGATGCAGAAGATATGCTTTTCATACTCTACACTTTGGGGACTGCGGGTCGTCCTAAAGGTGTACTGCATACGCATGGTGGGTATGCCGTATATACTTCCACTACACACAGGATGGTCTTTGATATAAAAGATGAAGACCGATGGTGGTGTGCAGCAGATTCCGGTTGGATAACTGGACACAGCCATACAGTTTACGGTCCGCTCATCAACGGAGCTACTGTGATCATGTACGAGGGTGCCCCCAATCACCCCTATCCAAACCGCTGGTGGCAAATGGTAGAAAAGTACGGTACCACCATCCTCTACACGTCTCCTACAGCGATTCGAGGTCTTATGAGATTCGGAGAGGCCTGGCCCAACCGCCACGATCTAAGCAGTCTCCGTCTTTTAGGTTCTGTGGGAGAGCCGATAAATCCGGAAGCATGGAAATGGTACTACAGGTTTATCGGAAAAGAAGAACCTGTCGGTGATGAGGGAAAACTAGTTATCAAGTCTCCATTGCCGGGTATGGCAAGAACCATCTATGGCGATCCTCAGCGATACGAAGAGGTTTACTGGAAAGAGTTTGAAAAGCAGGGATGGTATAAAACCGGGGATTCTGCCCATGTTGATGAAGATGGATATTTCTGGATTATAGGGCGCATAGATGATGTTATTAAGGTAAGCGGATACAGACTGGGAACAGCAGAGGTGGAGAGCGCGCTGGTCAGTCATCCCGATGTGGCCGAAGCAGCGGCAATTGTGCTACCGCATGATGTTAAAGGAAATGCGATACACGCCTATGTAATCCTGCGAGCGGGGGTCGAGGGAAGCAAATATCTCGAAGGAGTGCTCAAAGACCATGTGAGTCATGAGCTCGGACCTATTGCAAAACCGGAAAGCATTACCTTTGTGGATAGTCTTCCCGAAACCAGAAGCGGTAAAATAATGCGCAGGGTTTTGAAGGCTCGAGCATTGGGCGAACCCGAGGGAGATCTCACTACTTTAGAGCAATAACTTTTTTTCTCAATCTGTTTAATCTGTGGAGGAGCTCGCTCTTTAAAGAATCTCGCTTTGAAGAAACCAGGGGTTTGTAATAGTTTAAAAGGGTGGTTACTATTTCGATCGCTTTTTCGTATTCTCTTTTCTTGTGCTCATAGTATTTGGCGAGTTCCTGAGCTGCAAATAGACTCTTTCTCTCTCTCCACATAATATTCCATATCCTGAGAGCTGCTTCCAAATTACCCCTACGCTTGTAATAAATGCTTGCGAATTTTCCTGCTCTGAAATCTCCGGCTCTGAATGCTCTCTCCAGTATCTCAATACCTGCAGTATTACCCTGCTGAAGAAGCATTTTGCCTGCTTCGGCAAGATTTGCACTTACTGAAGAAACCTCCTCCATTGCATCAAATAAAATAGTATCAATTCGAAGGAGAAGTTCTGCCAAAGAGAGGATATCCCTCCTGTTATGGTTGAATACCGGTATCAGGGGTTCCGTCTCCCCTGTTCGTAAAAAGTGGAAATAGATATCGGGTACTTCTCTGCTTAAAACGTCGTTTTCACGCTCAATACCTAGAACCTTCTCTTCTATGTTTGAAAGAGAACATGAACCCAACACATCTTTCCACAGTCGTCTTGCAGGATAGAGAAGATCGAGTTGAGCCAGATAGGGAAATCGAAGCCCCTTTAGAAGAAATCTTGTAGTGAGAATATTGGTGTCAAAGCTCCTGCCGTTGTATGAGACATATATTTTTTCAGTATCGATGTTTTTTTCGATAATGCGGAGAAACTCCCCTTCTCCCGGAAAATCGGAGAGAAAATACTGCTCTACAATAAAATGCTCCCCATCTGTCTTCCCCAGACCTATTAAAAAAACAATGTTTCCCGCTCCTCCGGAGAGCCCGGTAGTCTCGGTATCAAAAAAAACAAGCCCCTCATAATCGGTTCCATCTGGCAGGAGAAAAGACTTCTTATCTATTCCAGATAGGGGGTTTTGCTCGAGGCACCGGTGATAAAAAGTGTACTCCCCCATTTTCTCCCAGCCTCTCAATTCTGGTTTATGCTCTGTATGAGTATGAGGAGGAAGATGTTCTGATCTGGAGAGCTCTCTTGCTCTTAAGAAATTAAGTCGATTGAAAAGCTGCTTTCTCTCTTCCATATTTAATCCAGGTGCTAACAAAAGCCATCACTACTTCTTTGGGGTTATCTTCAGCAGCCGGTATATTTATACCGGGTTTTCTATCTTCCGCTCCGATGCAGGATGGACATCCTCTTTCACATCCACAATTTTTAACAACATCCATACACGCAGTTAAAATCTTTTCCAGATTTTCGTAAAATCCCTCGGACAAGCCCGAACCTCCCGGACAGGCATCGTATATGTACAGAGCGGGTACGCTGAAATGGGGGTCCTTGACTCTTTCAGCGGCTCTTATATCTCTTACATCACATAGAAGAAAAACGGGAGCCACATTGATCATTAAATTGCCTATTCTTGATATAACAAGCTCCTTTAAACCTTCACTGTACTGTTCTAAAATTTTTCCGGCCGGAGTATTCTCTCCAAAAAGCAGAACAACACTTCTGGTATGCATCTCCTCTTCTGGTAGGTAAACATCTCCGTAACCCGTATTCTCATGTGTCCGATATCTTATTTTTTTATACTTTGTTACCTGTGTACGTACCAGAACATCCCCGATAACGATACCAACCCCGTGTTCTTCCAGCTCCCGATCCTTTTCCAGAACCTTTATATCGGTCTTGACTATAGCATCTGTAAAATAGTCTCCCCTATTCTCTTCAACCAGGCATTGCTTGTTCTCTATATCCAGCTCTTTAACCAGATATTGATCTCCCCTGTGTATGTAGATTGCCCCCTCAAACAGCAACTCCTTTGCCGAAGGGCGATCCATCTCGCCGATTACTTGGTTTTCACCCTTAGTAGTATCTATGATTACCACATTCTCAGAAGAGGCACTTCGAAGGGAGACTTGCTCCGCAGGATAAGAACGGTCGGCCCAGTACCAGGAGCCTTCTGTGTATCTAATAACTCCGTTCTCTTCGAGATATTCTAGAAGATCTTCTACATTTCCTCCAAACTTCTCACCTTTCTTGAAGGGAAGCTCGAATACTGCACACTTAATGTGATCGATAAGAATATAGATGTTATCGGGATCTACCCATCCCGATTCCGGAGAACGTGAAAAAAAATATTCAGGGTGATTTATCATATACTGATCTGTGGGAGCAGCCGAGGCGATCAGTATTGCCAGAGAAAGGTTGTTTCTCCTTCCTGCCCTACCTGCCTGCTGCCATGAGGAGGCGATCGAACCAGGCAAGCCGGCCAGTATGGCAACATCGAGACCGCCGATATCTATTCCAAGCTCCAGCGCATTGGTAGATACAACTCCTCTTACAGTCCCCTCCCTCAAACCCCTTTCTATAGCCCTTCTTTCGGTGGGAAGATACCCCCCACGGTACGATTCTATCTTTAGCTTACCGTTATCTATTGAAGATTTTTTCAGGTTTTTTCTTATATAAGATGCTATTATCTCGGTTCGAATACGGGATCTGGCAAAGACTATTGTCTTAACCCCCTCTCTAAGAAGCTTGCTTGCGATTCTACTTGACTCTAACACGACTCCTCTGCGGATACCCTGAACCCTGTCTACCAGTGGAGGGTTGTATAGGATAATGTGTTTTTCACCCGATGGCGCTCCGTTTTTATCGATTAGCACCGCCTTCCCACCGATTATTCTTTCGGCGAGCTCCCGGGGATTGCCGATTGTAGCCGAACAGCAGATAAAAATAGGTTCACATCCGTAAAAACGGGTAATACGCCTTAATCTTCTTATCAGATTTGCCATGTGTGACCCAAACACCCCGCGGTATATATGAATTTCATCTATTACCACGAAGGCGAGGGAACCTATAAATTTGATCCATTTTGGGTGATTGGGAAGAATTCCAGTATGAAGCATATCCGGATTTGTAACGATTATTCTGCCCGACTCCCTGGCCGATATTCTTACCGATGAAGGTGTATCGCCGTCATAGGTATTTATCTTTACAGGCAAACCCCCTCCCAGTACTATATCGTTTAGCTCTGCCTGTTGATCCTGAGACAGGGCTTTGGTAGGGAAAACATACAGTGCTCTTGCTTCTCTATCGTTAAGGAGCTTATTTAAAACCGGAAGGTTGTAACATAGGGTTTTACCGGAAGCGGTGGGGGTTACCACAACTACGTTCTTTCCCTCAAGGACATATCGGAAACACATCTCCTGATGTTCATACAGTCTGGATATGCCCCTTTTTTTAAGAGCTTCTGTTATCAACGGGTGAATATCTGTGGGAAAATCGACAAAACTTCCCTCTCTGGCTTCTATTCTCTCCCAGTGAATAATGTTCTTAAGCAACTCACCATCTTTTCTTAAACTTGTGAGTAACTTCTTCAGCTCCGGCATGGACAAATATTAACATTTTTTTAAAAAAGAGCAAAGAAGAGAATCGTATAAATCCCCTTTTTCCTTGACCATAAACCAACTCTCACATAATATTGAATAGGAGGGTCGTAGAGTTCAAACGTTAAAAAACAAAGCTCTTTTATTTATTGAGTAATCTGGGGAGAGATATTGGAAAAAGTCATATCGATTGTACTTGGAGGCGGAAAGGGCACAAGACTATATCCGCTTACAAAAGAGCGAGCCAAACCTGCAGTACCATTCGGGGGGAAATACAGACTCATAGATATAGCGCTATCCAACTGTATCAACTCCGGATTCAGACAGATATATATACTTACCCAGTTCAATTCATTTTCTCTCCATTTACATATAACCAAGACTTATATTTTTGATACATTTACACGGGGTTTTGTGGAGGTTCTTGCTGCAGAACAGACTTTTGAGAGATCTAGCTGGTACGAGGGTACGGCAGATGCAGTGAGAAAAAACTTCCTGCATTTTCATACTCAGGCACCCACTCACTACATAATACTGTCCGGAGATCAACTCTACAGAATGAATCTTTACGATATGTTCAAGCAGCATCTGGAAAGCGGAGCGGGAGCAACGGTGGCCGCCACTCCCGTTACAAGAGAGGCGGCTTCTTCATTAGGTATACTCAGAGTTGATAAAAAAAACCGAATAGTAGAGTTTCTGGAAAAACCAGGACCCAACCAGGATATATCTTCTTTTAAAATACCTGAAAGCTTAAAAATTAAACAAAAAGAGGGCAAAGACTACCTTGCTTCCATGGGGATGTACATTTTTAACGCAGATTTTATGGAAGAATCACTCGATAACAATTTTACAGATTTCGGGAAAGAGATAATACCGCTCTGCATCGAAAACGGATATGTAAACAGCTACATCTACAATGGATTCTGGGAGGATATAGGAACCATAAGAGCTTTCTACGAGACAAATATAAACCTGGCAAGAATTAATCCCGATTTCAACTTTTACGATGAAAATAATCCTATCTACACCGCAAAGAGGTATCTTCCAGCCTCTAAAATAAACTTCTGCACCATCTCTCAATCCCTTACAGCCGAGGGTAGTATTATTACCAACGCATCTATCGTTAACAGTATTATAGGAATCAGAACCATTATTGAATCTGGTGCAAATCTGGATGGGGTAGTCTGTATGGGAGCCGATTACTACGAAACTCCTGAATCGAGAAAAATCAATACCGAAAGGGGAATTCCGCTCATGGGAATCGGCAGGGGAACTATTATAAAGAGAGCCATAATCGATAAAAATGTGCGGATCGGGGACGGTTGCAGAATAGGAATAGATAACTTTCAAAGAGAAGACGGAGACTACAACAATTATTATATAAGGGAAGGTATAATTATTATTCCTAAAAATGCCATTCTTTACCCCGGTACTGTTATCTAATAGGTAAGAACAGTGCAAAGGTTGATCCCTTCCCCTCTATACTGTCTACCTCTATTTTACCATTCATTATCTCGATCATACGTTTTGCCAGAGTAAGGCTTAAGCCCAAACCTTCAAACTCTCGATTAATACCCTCGCTTGCATGTCTAAACTCCTCGAAAATAAAACTCATTTTCTCAGACGGAATACCCATACCCGTATCGGAGATTGTGATATATACGAAAGATTTCTGCTTCATTTTCCGGATACCTGTCTTCACTCTAATCTCGCCGGCGTAGATATCAATTTTATTTCGTAATCAATATTAGTTCTCATAGCATGTAAGTTCAGTGCTTCTCCTTCTTCTTCTCTTTTAAAACTTTAAGGATTATTCGATCGGAATATGCCATATCCAGAGCGCCAAGCTCATCAATGTTTACCCACATCACTCTGGAATGCTCTTTTAAGAAGACTCTTTCCGAAAGAAAGGTTATGGAATAGGCGTTTAATTTGTAATTACTTCCCTTATTTTCAAACTGACCGGAACAGAGGAGTTCTCCCACGTTTATTTTTACTCCTAATTCTTCATGATACTCCCTCTGCAGGGCTTCCTTATCACTCTCCCCTGGTTGAGGCTTTCCTCCGGGAAACTCCCATCTTTCTCCTATACTCGTTCCGGATTTTCTAAGAGCGACAAAAAACTTTCCGTCTTGCTCGGCGACTCCCGCAACACTTCTTAACATTTCCTGCAACAAAATCTTCTAACCCAAAATATGAGGTAAATGCTCCTCCCAAAACCAATGCGATCAGGCTTTGCCTTCTTGCTACAGTAAAAGTATCTTGGGAAATATAAAATGAAGAGCTGCCGAAATAATACCTGCTATTCCGACAGCCGTTTTATTTTTTATCAGAGCCCTATCGATGAAATCTACAGTAGGAGAAGAGACGGTGGATCTGCCTTTATAGTATTCCGAAGCAAGAGTAAGACCCATGACTATCCCTGCAAGAGCAGGAAAAATATCTCCTACAACCGGTATATCATCTTCAACCACACTTAGCAGTTTAAAAATTCCTACAATAAAGGCCAGGATGCCCAGAGTTAATCTGAAATTGTTATTAGTAAAAAAATCTTTAAACATGCTCAACCAGGATGCTTTATCCTGTATATATTCTATTGAAAGGGCTATACCTGCAAGAAGATTTACAATGATAGCGAGAAAATAAAATTGGAACATATTTTTCTCCAATACTTTAAGGTTTTTCTACGATTGAAAATAAATAAAAGGAGGAGCTAAGTCAATTATTTTCTATTCGGGCTTTATCGTGGTACTTAACCTTAGATTTCTGTTATTGAACGAAATATCTGCATAAATTAAAATATCGGAAGTCTGGATATTAAGCTTCCCCCTTACAATTCTTGTCTCTCCCTTTCTTTCCGGTAGAAGCTCCACAATTCTCTGCTCTATATTCTTACCCTCTGCAGAGAAAACCACTTCTACCAGATTATCATCGGTAAGCTCGTTTTCTGTGCTCTCAAAATCTTCCACCCTGGTTATTTTTAAACTCAGGTTTGCCTCCTCTTCAAAAAGAAAGCCCCTGAAAGAGAAGGAATAGCCATCTACAACTGGGGTTCTTTCTGCACCGGTGAAAAAATTTATTATTACATAGATTATTATTATAAGCAAAACATCGAGTAACAGAATAATGAGAGATCGGTTGCCTTTTAAGATTCCACCCTTTCTCGTACCGTACTTAATTTCAGAGGAAAGACGTTTCATCCGTTCTTCACGGTTGTAGTGAAACCTTATTATATCATCGCCTCGTGATTCTTCCCTTTCCATTTCCTTTTAGTTTTTTGGTATCTCCTCGGAAATATAGAGAAGCAGATCTTCAGATATAAACCATCCTTTTTCCCGGAATGCCCTCTTTCCAATTCTGTGGTGCAGTAAAACACCTGCACAGGCAGAGAGGGTTGGTCTTAAACCTCCCGCAAGAAATCCTGCTATTATTCCCGCCAGAACATCACCCGAACCACCTGTGGCCATGGCCGGATTCATTCCATCGAGTATCCAGTAGTTTCCCTCTGGATTTCCCACCACGGTTATATGGGATTTCAATACTATAACTGCTTCCAGTTTTCTGCACAAATGCAGTACATGATCCACGGGGTCTTCGAACAGAACGTCTCTTTTTATTCCTGCAAGTCGGCAAAACTCTCCTGGATGGGGTGTAAGGATCCACCTTCCGTCTAACCTGAGCTCCCCTTTAACAATTATTTCTGCAAGCATGGTAAGACCATCTGCATCCAAAACTCCGGGTAATCCTGATCCAATAAAATGTTGTATCCATTTAATCCTATCTGGTTTTATCCCCCACCCCGGACCTGCAAGTATGGCGTTGAAAGGGGAAAGATCGCAATCTTTCGGATTTGAATCTCCTTTCCAGGGTCTTACCATAACCGAAGTCATCTTTGCAGCCAAAGTTTTGTATATTTCACTGTCCGCAAAAAGAGTTACAAGACCGGCTCTGCTTCTGGCGGCAGAGAAAGATGAAAGCACAGCGGCACCGGTAGTACCGGGATATCCGGCAAATATGGCCAGGCTCCCCCTCCTGTTTTTATATGTATCATCGGCTATAGGGGGGATCTTTTCTTTAAACTCTTCCCAAAGAAGGAGCTCTCCCGGAATAAGCGGATCAGCAACGAGTTGAGGGGGGAAGCCGAGCGGTATCACTTTGATTGTCCCGCAAAGTTTTCTTGCCGCAGGCAGATAGAGGCATTTTTTCGGTAATCCCATGGTAAGAGTGAGGTCAGCCTTGACTGCAGTAAAGCGGTCTTTAAAATCATCGCTAATTCCGCTCGGTACATCAATTGCCACAGTGAATTTTTTTGAGATTGAATTGATCCTGTTTACAAGATCCTTCATCTCACCTTTAAGCTCTCCCTTAATACCTGTTCCCGTAAGACCATCAAAGAGTATGTCTGCCTTCTCTATCGCCCGGAGTGCTTCGTCTCTATTTTTATGATAATCTATCAATGGAATACCCAGTTTTTCGTTTATATTCCTGTTGATAAGAGGATCTCCTTGAAGCTCGTCCCTGTAAAGGACAACTTCAGGGGTGTACCCTTCCAGGAAACATTGTCTGGCCATAACGAGGGCATCACCTCCGTTGTTACCCTTTCCGGCTAAAAATAGAATCCTCTTATTGGTCAGCTTTTGATCACCTCCGATAAAACTTTTAAAAGATTGATAACTCTTTATTCCTGCATTTTCCATTAACAGGATAGAGGGATAAGCGAACTCTTGTTGCGACCTTGAGTCTATTGATGCCATGGTTGCCGAATCAACTATTTTCATCAACTACACTCTCAATAATTTTATCAGTTCTCCACCAGGCTACTTCCACCCTGTTCTCATCACATAGAAGAGCTGAAAGCACCCCACTGGGGTTTAAATAGAAATCACTGTATACCAGTTCTCTATCTGAAGGTAGTATATATGTTCTCTGAACAACTTTACCCTGTCGGTTAAGAATGAGAAGCTGTTCTCTGTTGCTCTCTTCGGGACTTAAAAAAAACAGGTAACCTCCGGAAGTTACCCCCAGAAATTCGTATAAATACTCTCTGGTCTCTGTTTCCAGAAATTGAAGATTACTCGCTTTTTTAATATTACGAGGTATCTGGATAAAGTCTTTGTAATTTCCGTCTTTAAGATCCAGAACGTAAACTCCAGACATCGAGTACTCGGCATTAAGTTCGGGATCTGCTCTTTCTCCCGATGTATTTGTATAGTAATCCAGTTTTAGATAAAGTTTCCTCTGAACCCGATCCGCATGAATTGTTTCCAGGGAAGGTATTGCGCTAACCCCTTCAGGAACAGGAAGAGCATTGTATAATATATTTACTCTGTACAGAAGTTTACCATTTCGAGAATACCAGAAAATCAGCCATGATTTCATCGTCCTGGTCATGACAACGATCTCTCCACCTGTGGTAACCTGTAGTTTTTCAATATAAGGGAAGGGAGTCCCTCCCAAACCTTCCTGACCAATATAGTCAACTAGCTTCCCCCTGGTATCAAAGCGTAGTACTATTCTGCAAAGCATTGCTTCTATCTCTTCATCGTACTCCTGTCTCTCCTCTTCAACGGCATCGTCAATAAGAAGAATTTTATTTTCCACTACCGCTATCTCGCCAATGTCGACAAAAGGATATGCATAAGCTACCCGGTTCGATATCCTGTCATCCTCATTTACTGTTGTGGAAAGCAATATTGGGGTTGGATTTTTCTTTTCGTTATATAAAAGAAACAGAATATCTCCGTAAGAGTTAAATTTCATTATCTTTCCGGCTTTACCGTTGCTTATATAAAACAGTCCTTCCTTCATGTAGAGATTAATTTTTTGTTGAAAGGGGATACCTTCTTCTCGGAAGTAATCCAGATCGTTCTCCGTTTTACCAATCGAAATTGAAAAGAGAGTCTTTTTATCTAAAGTATCTTTTCTGCCGCCGATACAGGAGGAAAAGAAGGTTAAAAAAATTACTATAAAGATTATCTTGGATGTGAACAAGGTTTTATTCATTTTCTATTTTAAATACTACTATTCGATAAGGAGGCTTGTCAATCTTTTAGCTTCTATACATTAACTATATAATTTGTTATATTTTTGAAGAAAAGCTAAAAAATATAAAAAATAGAGTAAAGGTTTTATCCTCATGGGTAAATCAATAGTTGATGTACTTTTTGGTTCCAAACAGGAGAAAGATCTTAAAGCACTGCTTCCTCTGCTCCATGAAATTAATAAAAAAGAGTCGTGGGCTCTCTCTCTTAGGAAAGAAGATTTCCCAGCTTATACAGAACAATTCAAGCAAAGATATAGTCGGGGGGAACCTCTTGACTCCATGCTTGTAGATGCTTATGCCATTGTAAGGGAAGCAGCCAGAAGAACAATAGGGGAGAGACTTTTCGATGTGCAGCTTTTAGGAGGTATTGTCCTTCATCAGGGTAAAATAATGGAGATGAAAACCGGTGAAGGTAAGACTCTCTCCAGCGTAACAGCAGCTTACCTCAATTCTATAACCGGTAAGGGTGTTCATGTAGTAACTGTAAATGATTATCTTGCAGAGCGCGATGCCGAATGGATGGGGCCTATCTACTCCTATCTGGGAGTCTCCGTAGGCGTTATTCTTTCCCAGATGGACAATGAAGGGCGTAAAGAAGCTTATTCGAAAGATATTACATACGGTACCAATAACGAGTTTGGTTTCGACTATCTCAGAGACAATATGAGATTCGATCTTTCCGAAAAAGTTCAGAGAGGCCATCATTACTGCATAATAGACGAAATAGACAGTATTCTTATAGATGAAGCGAGAACTCCCCTCATCATTTCAGGTCCTGCAGAAGACGATACTTCTAAATACTATGAGGTAAACCGGCTTGTCTCAGAATTAGAAGAGTGCAGTAAAGATCCCCAAACGGGAGAATATCCGGAATATCCCGAAGGAGACTATAAAATAGATGAAAAGTCTAAAAGAATCACCTTCACCGACCAGGGAATAAATCGAATAGAGCAGCTTCTTCTTAAGAGAGGACTCATCAGAGACACTTTGTTTACGGATGAGAACTTTGAGTATATCCATTATTTTACTCAAGGCTTAAAGGCACACAAATTATTCCACCGGGATACCGATTATGTAGTACAGGATGGGCAAGTTCAGATTGTCGATGAGTTTACCGGCCGTATACTTTACGGTAGAAGATATTCCGATGGATTACACCAGGCTATAGAGGCTAAAGAAGGAATTAAAATTGCTCGAAGAAACAGGACACTTGCCACGATCACCTTTCAGAATTATTTCCGGATGTACGACAAAATATCCGGAATGACCGGAACGGCGGCCACCGAGGCAAGAGAGTTCTCCAAAATTTACAATCTTGATGTGGTGGTAGTTCCCACAAATCTCCCCATGATCAGGAATGACGAAGATGACGTGATTTATCTCAATGAGGATTACAAGTATAAAGCTATTTGTAATGAAATAGAGAGGGTACACAAGAAGGGACAACCTGTACTGGTAGGTACTATTTCCATAGAGAAATCGGAAAGGCTTTCCAGTATGCTTCAAAAAAGGGGAATACGCCACGAAGTTCTCAATGCCAAAAATCACGCTAGAGAAGCGTTGATTATAGCAGAAGCTGGTGGGAAAGGCTCTGTAACCATTGCCACAAATATGGCCGGTCGGGGGACCGATATAAAACTAGGGGGAAATCCGGAATACAGAGCGAGAAAGAAATGTGGTACCGAGGCTTCAATTGATGAGTTTAAGAAAGCACTTCGGGAGGAGCTTCCCGGGTGGCAAAAAGACTACGAAGATGTAAAGAACCTTGGCGGTCTTTATGTTCTGGGAACAGAACGACACGAATCTCGAAGAATAGATAACCAGTTAAGAGGCAGATCGGGAAGACAGGGAGACCCGGGAGTTTCAAGATTTTTTATCTCCCTGGATGATGATCTTATGCGTCTCTTTGGCGGAGAGAACTTTAAATCTTTTATGACAAAGGTAGGGATGCGCGAAGAAGAACCGATTTTTCATCCCTGGATAAACAAATCTATAGAAAGGGCACAGTCAAGAGTTGAAGAGAGAAACTACGAAATTCGAAAACATCTTCTGGAATACGATGACGTTCTTAACGAACAGAGAAAGTTCATATATTCCAAGAGGGATGAAATACTTGAAGATGATAACCTTAAAATCAGGGTACTGGATGCAACCGAGGAAATATTAGAGAATATCATAGAAGACTTTGATAATAAAAGAAGGGGGGGTGAGACCGACTCAGGCGCATTTTTCGAAAAACTGAAAGATAATTTTTTCTACACTCCGGGAATAAACGAAGAAGAGCTCTCAAGGCTTCCTGCCGAGAAGATTAAAGAGATAATTCTAAACGATCTAAAACTTGCCATCGAAGATAAAGCCGACCGGGTAGGAGAGGAAATCTTCAATTCTTTCATCAGATTCGAATATCTTAAGAATATAGATTCCAGGTGGCAGGATCATCTGGAAAACCTTGAAGCACTGCGCGAAGCAGTTTATCTCAGAGCTTATGGGCAGAAAAACCCTCTACTGGAATATAAATTGGAAGGTTTCCAGATATTTGATGAGCTTATTCAGAATATACGCACATCGATTGCCAGGAAAATCAACAAGGTTCAAATCAGGGCGAGAGAAGTATCATACGAAAGAGCAATCCCACAGGGAATTCATGCAAATCATACAGCCATCGGTCAGTTCGCAGGGTCATCGGCGGGAGACGGTAACGGAAGTCCCACCGCGGGAACTTCTCCGGTAGGTGTTCAAATAAAGAGAACACAGCCTAAAGTTGGAAGAAACGACCCCTGTCCATGTGGAAGCGGTAAGAAGTACAAACACTGTTGCGGAAGATAGCGGCGCTATCGATAAACGGCTGATCTCTCAATTTTCTACGATAGAGAAAACTCTTCCCTCAATAGACTCCGATAAAAATAAAAATAGCAAAGAGTACTAAAATAATAAAAACAAGAGTTCGCACTTTGGCCTCCTAATATAGAAAATTTAACGGGTCAACCGGACTGTGGTTGTGATAAATTGAAAAATGAAGATGAGGTCCCGTACTCCTTCCCGTGTTCCCCAGCTCCCCGATTTTCTCACCCTGTTTTACATGCTGTCCTCTGAAAACAGTCCAGTTATCAAGATGAGCATACAGGGTTTGATATCTTCCCTGATGGGTAAGTATGACATATTTGCCGAAACCCTTTGGATTGATTCCCATCGTAGCAACCGTTCCGTCCATAGCTGCTACTACATCTGTTCCGATTCTGCCTGCAATATCCAATCCGTAGTGCATTCGTCTAACACCTGTAAAAGGATCGTTTCTCATTCCAAAACCCGATGCAATTTCTCCTCTTACAGGAATTATAAACAGCTCTCCCAATGCTTTTTTCAATTCAAAATTACTTATTTTGGCTCCAGGAACAAAAAGTTCCTGTCCTGCACGAATAAGTGAGGATTTTATATTATTTGCATCGAGAAGATGGTTTAAGGGTACATCAAATCGCTGTGCTATCAGGCTTAATGCATCTCCTCTTTTTACCTGATACAGCACTCCGTCTATATTGGGAATTCTCAATTCCATCCCTACCTGTAACTTTCTTACATCCTGAATATTGTTAAAACTTATTATTGTTCCCATTCTAAGATTATGCCGGGCGGCTATTTCCGAAATTGTATCTCCCTCTTTAACTCTGTAAACCTGCGGGTTAAGCGCCGAAAGGACGGAAGGTGTGGGGCTTTTTATTTTATCCGCTTCTTCTATATCCACCTTTTCTGATTCCGTATCAATGTATGAAAAGAGGAGATTTTCCACCTCTCTATCTTCCGGAAAGGAGAGACCTCCTTTTCCGGAGAACGGATCTTCTTTAGAAAAAATCTCCGTTGAAAGAATTGCGCCTGTTAATAAGAGGAAAAATATACCGATTATATATAAAACTATTAATTTGTATCTATACAG
>QNBH01000086.1 GCA_003645645.1 Spirochaetota bacterium
ATCCTTTAATTTTAAAGAGCAGGAATATCTAATCGGTTTATAAGGTTGCTGGCCAATGCTATTCCCGAACAATTTGTAATGGGTGCTTGTTTGTTTTGTTTTATCTTTAAAGGCGGGTCGGTAAAAACCGGTTGACTATTTTCAGGTTCCTGGTATGATAATTCCAGAATCAATTTAGATACCTCCTGGTGGTTTAGTGATTTTATAAGTAATTTGGGCTGTCTTGCAACCTCGAATTCGGCTATTACTATTCAGTATATTGTGTGTTTCGTATTAAATAACCCCAATATCCTGTGTGCTCCGTCAATTTTCGAATGTTACGGGACAGCCTGAATTATTATTAAACCACTTAGGAGGTTTTTTGTATAGTACCCGCCCCTTTACTCTTAATTTGGGTATCTACATAACAGAGACTATAGATTTTAAGGAGGCTACTACATGCCAGGCTCCATACTACTCGGATTGGATGTGGGAAGCTCTTCTATAAAAGCTTCGCTGCTAGATGCAGAGAAAGGTGTCGTTATAAGTTCTGCAACATCACCGGAAACAGAACTTTCGATAAGTGCACCTAAACCGGATTGGGCAGAACAGGATCCGGAACTCTGGTGGGAGCATATTAAACAGGCAATATGGACTATCGGTTCTAAAAACAATGCCGCCTTAAGAAAAACGGCAGCAGTGGGGATATCTTATCAGATGCATGGACTCGTTCTGGTGGATAAACTGGGAAAAGTCTTACGTCAGGCAATTATCTGGTGTGATAGCAGGGCGGTTCCTTACGGTCAAAAAGCCTTTAGAGAGATCGGGGAAGAGAAATGTCTTAGACGGCTACTTAACTCTCCGGGCAATTTTACTGCAGCAAAGCTTGCGTATGTAAAAGACCGTGAGCCGGATATCTACAAAAAGATATATAAGCTTATGCTCCCCGGAGATTATATTGCCTTTCGTCTAACCGGAGAAATCAGCACTACCCCTTCGGGTTTATCGGAGGGAGTTTTGTGGGATGTGGTAGAGAACGCCCCATCCAAAATGCTTCTTTCTTATTTTGGTTTTCCGGAAGATTTTATACCTGTTGTTGTCCCTACCTTCTCCGAACAGGGCAGCATAACAGAGGAAGCCGCTAAAGAGCTTGGTATTCCAAAGAACATCCCTGTTGCATACCGGGCTGGGGATCAGCCGAACAATGCCTTCTCCCTTAATGTGCTTAACTCTGGAGAACTTTCTGCAACCGCTGGAACTTCAGGAGTTGTGTATGGTATTACCGACAGACCTCTTCACGACCCCCTACAGAGGGTAAATACCTTTGTTCATGTCAATCATAAAGTAGAAGAAAACCGATACGGAATACTTCTCTGCGTTAATGGAGCAGGAAGTCTAAACAGGTGGCTTAAGCAGATACTCTCCTTTTCGAATCAGAAACAGTTAACCTATGATAAGATGAACAGACTTGCAGAAACGATTCCTGCGGGTGCAGAAGGAGTTTTGATCCTTCCATTTGGCAACGGAGCTGAGAGAACCCTTCGGAATGCCAATCCAGGTGCATCGATACATAACCTTAATTTTAATATACACACCACTGCTCATCTTTTCCGTGCGACCAATGAGGGAATAATTTTTGCACTTAACTACGGAATAGATATTATGAAATCAATGGGAATAGATGTTAACATCGTTAAGGCAGGTTATGCAAACATGTTTTTAAGCCCTCTATTTCAACAAATATTTGCAACAGTTACGGGTGCGACATTGAAGCTTTACAGAACAGACGGTGCGCAGGGGGCTGCAAGAGGAGCAGGTATTGGAGCAGGTGTTTATAAGAGTTTTAACGAAGCCTTCGAGGGCTTGACCTCTCATCAGGTGATTTATCCGGATGAGCGCACCGTCTCCCTTTACCGGGAAATATACAACAGGTGGAAAACCATCCTTGCATCAATACCGGCTTTAACTTCTTGAAGGTCTCTATCAGGCGCCTGGATTGATACTTCTCCTGTGGATTTCATTTGCCGATTTACACAGAAACTTGTATCTTTTATACTCACCAATGTCTACCGGAGCTTACAATGGATACGATAATACTTGGTTCCTCATCACCAAGAAGACGGAATATATTAAAACAAATGAAGCTTCCCTTCATAAGTATTCCCGTAGATATTAAAGAACACGTTCCCGAGGAAGAAGCAGAAAAATACACGGTAAAAATGGCAACAGAAAAAGTGAAAGCACTGTTACGCATTCAACCTGATAATGATGTTAAGTGGCTTTTAGGCGCAGACACCGTAATAGAGTATAATAACAGGATAATCGGGAAACCCGCTTCCAGGGAAGAGGCAAAGGAGTTCCTTTATCTTTTTTCCGGTAATAAGCATAAAGTTGTTACGGGTATCGCTCTTTTTAATCCTAAAAACCGTAATATATCAACCGAATACGCGGTTACCGAAGTGTTTTTTTCAACCTTGAACGAGGGAGAAATCGAATGGTATCTCGATACGGAAGAATGGCGGGGGGCTGCAGGTGGCTACCGAATACAGGAAAGAGGGGCATACTTTGTAGAGAAAATAAACGGATGCTACAGTAACGTGGTGGGGTTGCCAATAAACACTTTTTATGGCATTCTAAGCAAAAATGACTATCCCTTTAAAGACTAAGGGTATTTTCCGATTGAGTTTTATCTTTAAGGTGTTGTATAATCTTTAAGATAATCCGATCGAGAAATAGAGAAGGGAATACGACTCTGGTTGTATTATAAAACCGAAGGAGGATAAGTTGTCAGTAGTAACAATGAAAAATTTGCTCGAGTCGGGTGTACATTTCGGGCACCAAACAAAACGATGGGATCCCCGTATGAGAAAATACATCTTTGCCGAAAGAAACGGGATTCACATTATCGATCTTCAAAAAACCATAGCTGCAATTAAACAAGCCTACGAAGTTGTTCGTCAGACGGTTCACGCAGGCAAATCTATTCTTTTTGTAGGAACAAAAAAGCAAGCCCAACAGGCAATAGAACGTGAAGCCAAGCGTTGCGGTATGTTCTATGTAAACAACCGCTGGTTGGGTGGGATGCTCACCAACTTTGAAACTATTAAAAAATCTATTCTCAGGCTCAAGAAGATCGAAAAAATGGAGATAGACGGAACTTTCGAAAGCCTTACCAAGAAAGAAATCTCCAGATTAAACAAGGAGAAGCTTCGCCTTGAGAAAAATCTGGGTGGCATAAAAGAGATGAAGGAGCTTCCAGGTGCAATATTTATTATCGATACCAAGAAAGAGGCCATAGCGGTTGCCGAAGCAAAAAGAGTTGCTGTTCCGGTCATTGCAGTGGTAGATACAAACTGCAATCCGGAAGGTATAGACTATCCTATACCGGGTAACGACGATGCAATTCGTGCTATTACCCTCTTCACACAGATAATAGCCAATGCAGTTGTGGATGCAGATAATGAAATTGGTCTTCAGGTGATAGAGAATCTGCAAGAAGAAGAGCAGGGTATTGAAGAAGAAGAGAAGGCAGAGGCAGAAGCAGTGTCGGAGTCAGAGGAGATGGAAACCGTCTCTTTGAGTGAAACATTAGGAGAATCCTCTGCGGATGAAACCGATAAGTTTACAGAGGAGGATTATTCAAACTACAATCCGGAAACAGAACTGGAACCCGAAGAAGAGGTAATCGTAGAAGAGGAAGAAGAAGAAGAACCTGAAATTATTGATGAAGATAAACTATATGAAGAATAGGAGAAAATGATAGTGGAAGTAAAAGCAACAGATGTAAAGAAACTTCGTGAGAAAACAGGCGCAGGAATACTAGACTGTAAAAAAGCCCTCGCAAGAGCAGAGGGAGATTTTAATCAAGCAGAGAAGATATTAAAAGAGCTTGGTCTTGCCGCAGCAACAAAACGCAGTGGAAGATCTACAAACGAAGGAAGAATATTTTCAATTATAAAAAACTCCAAGGGAGGGTTATTGGAGCTCTCCTGTGAGACCGATTTTGTAGCCAGAAACTCAGACTTTATAACTTTCGGGCAGAATATACTCGAAAAAATTGTAGACAGAGAAATAGGCACGGTCACCGAGGAGCTTAAGGAGCAGGTCAACGAACTGGCAGGCAAAATCAAAGAAAACATTAACATCCGGCGATTTAAAATACTTAAGACAGGGGAGAACGAGTTTCTAACCGATTATATTCACGGAGAAGGCCGAATAGGTGTTCTTGTAAAACTCGAGGTTGGAAGGTCTGAGCTTCTAGATAATTCTGCAGTAAAAGAGTTCGCCTTTGACTGTGCTCTTCATATTGCAGCCTTCAATCCAAAATATCTATCCAAGGATCGGGTCGAGGAAGAGTATCTTAAAGAGCAGGAAGAAATTTTTACCAAACAGGTTGAGAGAATGGGGAAGCCGGAGAAAGTCATCCCCGGTATTGTTAAGGGTAAGCTGAATAAGCACTTCTCAGAAATATGTCTTCTGGACCAGGGTTTTGTAAAGGATGAGAAGCAAACCGTCTCACAAGTTTTGAAAAGCCTGGAAAAAGAGGTAGGAGGTTCTGTTAATATAACTGATTATCTGTATTACAGGGTCGGAGAGGAGTTATAATTTTTATTTTCGGTGATAGTATTTTTTATTGCTCCTTTCTCAATGCACTTTAGGAGGAAAGTCATGGAAAAGGTTAAACAGACAACCGAGCAGCGGATGAAAAAGAGTGTTCAGTCCTTAAAAGAGGATTTTGCAACCATAAGAACCGGAAGAGCCTCGTCTTCGCTCTTTGATAAAATCAAGGTAAATTATTACGGTACTCCCACGCCTTTGAATCAACTTGCAACCATTTCCATTCCGGAGGCAAGACTTGTCGTTATTCAACCCTGGGATAAAAATGCTCTTTCCGAAATAGAAAAGGCTATTCAAAAATCGGAACTTTCCCTCAATCCCCAGAATGATGGAAAGGTCATCAGGATAAGTATACCTCCCCTTACCGAAGAAAGAAGAAAAGAGTATGTCAAACTGGCAAAAAACATGGCAGAAAAAGCCAGGGTGGCGGTAAGAAATATTAGAAGAGATGCCAACGAAGAGTTTAAAAAGATGGGCAAAAATAACGAGCTCACCGAAGATGACGTAAAGAAGAACACGGATGAGATACAGGAATTGACCGATAAATACATAAATCAGATTAACGAGCTCCTTGAAGAAAAAGAAAAAGAAATAATGGAAATATAATGGCAGAAAATCTGCCTCTTGACCCTGCTCATCTTCCCACACACATAGGGATCATAATGGACGGAAATGGCCGATGGGCGAGAAATAGAAACAAGCCGAGGACAGAAGGCCATAGAGAGGGGTTAAACGCCGCCAAGGCTACGGTAAAAGCCAGTGCGGATCTGGGACTTCGCTATCTTACCCTGTATACATTCTCCACCGAAAACTGGAAACGTGCCGAGGATGAGACCTCTTTTCTTATGCAACTTATTAAAATACACCTTAAGAAGGAGTATGACTTCTATCGGGAACACAGGATAAGGGTAATTCACAGCGGAGATATAAATAAACTTCCAAAAGATGTACAGGAAGAAATTGTATCTGTAATGAGAGATACTTCCGAGTTTACAGGTCTTACCCTTAATCTCGCCATAAACTACGGAGGACGAAACGAGATTGTAAGGGCAATTAACAGGTGGTTTGGGAAAATCACGGTTACAGATAAAGGCAAGATCCCGGCGATAACCGAAAACGATATAAAGGAAAACCTTGATTGTCCCGAGCTTCCCGATGCGGATCTTATAATTAGAACCGGGGGAGAACAACGCTTAAGCAATTTCCTTCTCTGGAGAAGCGCCTACGCAGAGTATTATTTCAGTGAGAAACTCTGGCCCGATTGGCAGCCCTCCGACCTATATAAAGCCATATATACATATCAGCAACGAGAGAGAAGGTTCGGTGCAGCAAAATGAAAAAGCTAACAAAACGATTGATCACTTTTTTCGTAGCCATTCCGGCCATCGGTGCACTTATTCTTCTTCTCCCGTTCCATCATCATCTTGCCTTGAACCTTGCAATTGTAGCCGTCACTATTATAGGAGCCTTCGAAACGGCAGGCTTTTTCTATAAAAAAGGCTATCCCGTTGATAAATATGTATCTTTTTTTTCGGGACTGCTCCCTCTTGCCGCCTACATAGAAATTTCCGGTCTTCTCACTACTTCAATATTAGAAATAACGTTCACTATAATTATCACCGTAATACTTTTACGCCAGATTGTAGCCAAAAAAGAAGAGGATTTCCCCTCCATTCTTCCTCGAATAGCCGCTTCATTTACGATTATTCTATATCCGGGCATATTCTCTGCTTATCTTGTAAAACTTTCCGGTTTACCCAACTCTTCCTTTTTACTGGCTTTTTTCTTCCTCCTTGTATATTTAAACGACGCTATGGCCTATGTATTCGGAATGATCTTCGGATGGAACTCACGCAAACTGCTTCTCGTAAGTCCGAACAAGAGTCTTACAGGCTTTATAGCCGGATTTATTACATCAATTATAGTATCCGCAGTCTTCAGATTGCTTTTCCCATACATGTTCTCAGGAAGTCCATTCCTGTTGATACTTCTTGGCGCATGGGTAGGAATTGCTGCCATAGCAGGAGACCTTATCGAATCCGCATTGAAGAGAAGTGTGGAATTAAAGGATTCAGGTGTGATTATTCCCGGCAGAGGGGGAATTCTCGATTCGGTAGATTCCTTACTTTTCAGCGCACCCTTTTTTTACTATCTTATGATACTGGTAACATAATAGGATTTATAATGAGAAAAAAAAAGCTTATCATCCTGGGCAGCACAGGATCCATAGGGAGAAGCACACTCGATGTGGTACGTGCCCACCCGGATAGGTTCGGGATAGCTGCTCTATCGGCACACACCAATGAAAGTAAATTGCTTGATCAGGCAAAGGAGTTTTCCGTCTCTGTTACTGCACTTTCGGGAAAAAACCCGGAATCTGACCTTGTAACCTACCTCGGAGAAAGAGGCATAATCTCCATGATAGAAGAGACAGAGGCAGATATGGTGGTAAACGGTATAGCCGGTTCCAGAGGCCTCTTACCTTCTGTTGCCGCCCTGTCCTCCGGTAAAGATCTGGCACTTGCAAATAAAGAGACCATCATAATGGCAGGAGAGCTCGTAACCTCCCTTGCCGGAGAAAAGGGCAGGAAAATTATTCCTGTGGATTCAGAGCATTCGGCAATTTTTCACCTCCTGCAAAAAGTACAACTCTCAGATGTAGAAGAGATAATACTTACAGCTTCGGGTGGAGCGTTCAGGGACCTCTCCCTTGACGATTTGAATCATGTAACAGTTGAGCAGGCCCTAAAACATCCGACCTGGAATATGGGAAAGAAAATAACTATCGATTCCGCCACCATGGCAAACAAAGGTCTGGAGATAATCGAAGCAAACAAACTCTTCTCCTTTCCAGTAGACAGGATAAAGGTGATAATTCATCCGCAGAGCTATGTACACTCCTTAATTCGCACCATCGACGGAGCGCTGTATTCACAGATAAGTTACCCTGATATGCGTTTACCCATACAAAATGCGCTTACCTATCCTGAAACAAGCCCCTTCCCCTTTGGTAGATTCAAACTTACCGGTGAAATCCTGACATTTCAAGCACCGGATAGTAAAAAATATCCCCTTCTTGATCTCGCCTACAGGGCGGCAACCGAAGGCAGGGCTTACCCTATTGCCTATAATGCGGCTAATGAAGTGGCAGTCTCTGCTTTCCTGAAAGGGAAAATACATTTTACCGGAATTGCCCCGGTGGTGGAAAGAACTCTTGAATACGACTGGGGAAACCTGTTACTCTCTTTCGAACAGGTTGGGGAACTGGACATAAGAGCAAGAGAAATTGCCGACCATGCGATCGGGGAAATTACCGGAGAGAGTATATGTTTCTAACAATAGTATTGGGTTTAATCGGACTCGGAATTGTAATATTCATTCACGAAGGAGGACACTTCATCGCGGCAAAGCTTTCCGGAATATCCGTTGAGATCTTTTCACTGGGATGGGGGAAAAAACTTCTCTCGTTTCGAAAAGGGGAAACTGAATATCGCCTTCCCTCTTTCCGGTAGGCGGATACTGCAAAATGAAAGGGGATGATCTGATGAAAAGGGCCTGGCAAAAAGATGAAAGTACCATCCCCTATGAGGAAGGCTCTTTTTTTTCCGCATCACCATGGAAACGAATAGTCACGGTTCTCTCAGGGCCTATATCCAACTTTTTATTTGCAGTCATTGTACTCTCTCTACTGTGGTATATCGGTTTTTCGGTTCACTCATTCGGTAACAGGATAATTCTTGTATCCGACTATGCCGAAAACATAGGAGATGCCCCCTACCCGGCCGATAAAGCGGGTCTTAAGACCGGTGATCGTATCATATCCATAAACGGGCAACCTGTAGAGAACTTTCGGGATATTCAAGAAGCCATAGCTCCATCGGCCGGAGAAGAATTAAGCTTAACATATTTAAGAAATGGAGAAAAACATGCCACCAAGATAATCCCCGATATGGACGAAGATACCGGGATTGGGCGGATAGGAATATACGCCTGGGTAGAACCTATTATAGGTAGGGTACAGGGAGACTCTTCTGCTTCTATCGCCGGACTCAGAGAAGGGGACAGAATTGTAACGGCCAATGATAAGACTATAAAACACAGTCTTGACTTCTTAGAAATCTTAAACTCAACCCCGGATAAAATCCATTTTACCTGTTTAAGGGATGGAATAGAACAGGAGACCAGCCTGGTGGTTCATTACGACGAAAAGGGCAACCCTCAACTGGGATTCTCCTTCGATATGGAAGTCTATCGTACTCCCAGACTCAGTATACCTGCTTCTATCTTAAAGGGAGCGAAAGAGAGCTATAACACCCTATTACTCACGGTTAAAAGCATTGGAATGCTTTTCAAGGGGATTAATATCAGAGAGGCTGTTTCAGGACCCATTCGCATAACATACTATGTGGGAGAGGTAGCCAGCCAGGGATTTCAACTCGGTATAGGAAGTGGTTTGACAAATCTATTCCGGTTTTTAAGCCTGTTAAGTGTAGCCCTTTTTCTCATGAATCTTCTTCCCATACCTGCTCTGGATGGGGGGTTGTTTTTACTGTTTCTAATCGAAGGTTTAATAAAAAAGCCTCTTAAGCCAAAAATTGTATATAGGTATCAAATAATAGGATTTACCATAATTTTCGCTCTTTTTATATTTACGACCTTTAACGATCTTTCATTTTTCCTCAAAAACTAGTATCCCTATTATAAAGGATGGGGGCTTCCCCTTAAGCTTCATTTATTTTTTATGTAAAGGGACTACAAAATGAAAAAAAGAAAAGAAAAAATAACCTGCTTCTGCGAAAACGTTATCGAAGCAGAGTTCCCAGAAAAAGTGGATCTTGTGGTTGATCCTCATGTCGAAGAGGAAATTCTCAACGGTACTTTCATGGCGGTAAAATGCCCTCATTGCGGGAAAATACTAAAGCTGGAGTATCCCGTCAGAATAATAGATAGAAATAGGGGTATCGATATTTTCCTCATTCCCGAATACGAAAGGGCTCCCTATTTAACAGGTAAAGTAGTTTATAATGTGGGCAAGCGGGTTGTAATAGGATTTCCCGAACTCCTGGACAAGATAACGGTGTTAAGGAATGGACTTGATGACAGGGTAGTTGAGATAATAAAATATCACTTTATGCAGAAGGCAGGTCCGGAGCTTGACATTAAGATCTATTTCCAGAATATAGAAAATGATAAGCTGGTTTTTCACATCCACGGACTCAAAGAAGATGAAATAGGAATAACCCATGTCTCCCTATCCTTTTACAGGCGAATCTCGGAGACTCTGGAGAAGGATGTTGATTCCGAACCATATCGGGAGATCCTAACACCGCCCTATATTTCTGCAAATAAAATATATATAGGAGGACCTACAAATTGAGAAAGCTCTTTATCTTGTTCCTGTTTTTTCTATCTATAACATTTTCAATTTCTGCAACCAACCTCAAGATAATGGTCAATACAGGTCACATTGGTGCCGTAAATACGCTTCTCTACCATGAAAAAGAATCTTTGCTTTTCTCAGGAGGAGAGGACGGTACAGTAAGGGTATGGAACATTTCGAATAAAAAACCAGTCCACGTGCTTAGAGTATCTCACCTTCCTGTAAAAAAATTGGCGATCGATCCTGCAGGAAGTAAAGTAGCAGTAATAACAAGAAGGGATGTAGGCACTTTCTATTTAAGTGTGTGGGACTGGAAAGAAGAGAAGAAACTCTACAGCCGAAACCTCTCCGAGCAACCATTATACCTCTCCTATTCACCGAAGGGGAGCTTTCTGGTTTACAGCATTACCAGATGGCAGAGCCTCACCTTCCTGGACGGCAATACAGGAGAAGAACTGGATTTTTTAAGGGAAGGGTTTGGAATCGTTACGGCTTTCCTCATATCTTCCTCAGAAAACACAATCATGACATACTCTCCTTCGGGAACCATCCAGTACTGGGATATAAGAACCGGTCAGAGAAAAACCTTTATTCAGACCCAAGCCGGGCTTACAGACCTTCATTTTACAGGTAATTTAAGATACATGGCCGGAACAGACGGTAAGGAGCTTTTTCTGGTAGACCTCGTCGATGGATCTGTGAAAGCCTCTTACCCCCTTCCGGGTATAAGAGCAATATCAATCAACCCTGAAAATGATAAGATCGCCTGTTATTATCTCACCGATGAAGGACCAGCTGTAGCCGTTATGACTTTGTACGGTAATTTCTTATATAAGAAAGAGATAGCCTTTAGAGAAGAGAGCTCTTTACTCGATATTCTTTATCATTCAAACATCATTTACACCTCTCATGAAAACGGATCCATCATTACTTACAATGAATACCTGCAGGGAAAGGAAATATTCAGCACAAGCTGGTTGGCCGGAATAACAGACGTGAGTTTCACCGATAACAACATGGTTCTGAGTATGCCGGAGAGAATCGTTACCATCTCTTCCGAGCTCCTCGATCCAGAGATGAGGGAGGTAAACACATCCTACCCTACCCTGGTTAATATGATTATCAATCCAAATCCTATCGGTGGGAAAACGGGAATCAAACCCTTCTGGGACGGACGAATAGTACTGTGGGGGAAAGAGAAAGAAAATGCCGGCTTCACATTGATGGATCCAATCACCGGTGAGTTTGATGAAATTGTAAAACTCTCTTCTTCCATAATAAGTCTGGACATCTCTTTTAACCAAATTCTAATCTTACAGGAAGACGGGTCAAGCATTATATTCGACCCATACACCGGTAAAACTGTTTTCAGGTATTCCTATTTCGGTCTAAAAAATGCTATTTTCTTTAAGGGTAGAATCGTGGCGGGGAAAAGCAGAACCTCCGGTCTGGATACCCCCCTCTTACAGATAAATCCAAAAACGGGCGAAACAGTACCCTTTAAAGACTCAAACCTTTTTACCTATTTCATTATCGATGACTCCAAAGAAGAACGATTCTACAGCATAGGAATAGAAAGAAAAAATCAGAAGTTGTCCACCATCCTTAAACAACACAGTATTTCCAATTCCTCTCTTCAGTATCTCGAAAGTCAGGAAACCCTTCTTGAATATGCCGGTGAAGACCTCTCCGCCTGGGCAATACCCGATCCGGATTCCAATGCAGTTTACTCTTCCCTGGGATTTGAGGGAGTAAAAAAAATTATAAACGGCAATATAATTAAATTTACAGATTCGGGTAATATTCCCAGGAAACTACTCATCCACTCTTCATACCTTTTCTCACTAAACAGAGATTCGACCATCTCCGTATGGAACAAGGAGACGGGAGAGAAGCTCCTGAATATATATCTTTTTAACGATCTTAATTGGGTAGCAATTCCGGAAAGAAGCGGGTACTACTCATCGCCGGATGGAGAGAAGCATCTGACTCTCTACCTTTACGGTAATCTCTATTCCGGAGATCCCAAACGATTCAAACTAAATTGATACTATTCGTGTGAGGGGTTTTTAGAAACTATCTCAATCGCCTGATCAACTGCCTTCTTTACATCTGCCTGATATTCAGAACCTTCCAGAGCATGTGCGTAGAGAGTTCCAAGTAACGATGCCCTGTATGCAGGACGCACATGGTTAAGTGCATAAGCTGCCATATCCAGTACACAGTCCTCACATTTACAGATCTTCTCTTCTTTGTCCTCGTCGAATCTTCTCTTAAGTTCGTCTAAAACCAATCTCTCTGCTTCATTGGTGAGAAACTCGAAATTATATTGATCCTTAAGACTCATCCTCTTATCCTCCTCACTGTTTCAAGGTGATATAGTAGTATAAGGCTCGAATCTGGTATATTTCGGAAGAAAAGCTATTTTTATAGTTCCTACAGGACCGTTTCTCTGCTTTGCAAGTATGAGCTCGGTAACGATGTTGTTAGGTACCTCTGACTCTGAATCCATCTCCAATCCCCTGTCCCTGTGTAAGAAGATCACAACATCGGCATCCTGCTCTATGGATCCAGACTCCCTTAAGTCCGCCAGAGAAGGTCGCTTGCCCTCTGTTTCTCTTCTTACTTGCGAAAGGGCTACAACAGGAATATCCAGTTCCCTGGCTAGCGCTTTAAGAGAGCGGGATATCTCGGCGATCTGTTCGTGTCTCGGAAGATCTTTGTTTTCGGACTGAATCAGAGTTATATAATCGATAAAGATTATTTTTATTTTGTGATGAGATTTCATCCTCCTTGCCTGAGCTCTCAAATCAAGAAGCTTCATGTTGGGTGTATCATCTATATAAAGAGGAGCCTCATAGATTCTACCGGCAGCATCTGTAAGGTCGTGAAAGTTGGCAGGGGAGAGAAAACCTGTTCTTAGCTGATCGGAGCTTATTCTTGCCTCACTGGCAATTAACCTCTGTATTAGAGCCATGTCGGCCATTTCCAGTGTGAAGAATCCAACAGGAATTTGATTGCGGATAGACATATTCGAAGCCATGGAAAGAGCGAGTGCCGTTTTACCCACCGCGGGGCGTGCTCCTATGACTACAAACTCTGATTTCTGAAATCCGCTTGTATAGTGATCAAGATCGCTAAATCCGGTGGGAATACCGGTGTAATGATCCTTATTGTGATATAACTTCTCGATTGCATCTATTGCTGCGGGCAATATTTCCCGTACAGCCTTGAAAGAGCTGGTTTGCTGACGGTCGGTTATTTCAAAAATCTTACGTTCCGCCTCTTCTATAACCATACGATATTCCAGGGAATCATCATGAGCACTGGCGATCATCTCTCTGGCAATGCGAAGGAGGGTTCTTCTTATACTGCACCCCTGAACAATCCTCGCATAATACTCTACATTGGCGCTGGTAGGTACGAAACTGGTTAAAGAGGAGATGTAAGATATACCCCCACATGATTCCAGCATGTTATTTTTTCTCAACTCCTCTGTGAGGGTTATAAGGTCGACAGCTTCTCCTCTCTGGAAAAGTCCTACAATCGCTTGAAAAATCTTTCTGTGGGCGTTCCTATAAAAATCTCCTTCCCTGAGATAACGAAGCACGATGGCGATGGCTTCGCAGTCGATCAGAAGTGCACCCAGTGTTGCTTTTTCCGCATCGTCATTGTGAGGAGGAACCTTGTCTTTAAGAGATGATACCTGCATCTTTGTTTTAAAGGTTTCTACTCTGCCTTTTCTATTACAACCTTAACCTCTGCTGTTTCATTCTCATATAATTTTATCTTTACAGGATAAGTTCCAACCATTTTAATCGAATGTTCGGCCATAGCTATCTTTTTCTTATCCACATTTATTCCTCGCTTTTGCAGTTCCTCGGCTATTCTCGCACCGGTAACAGAACCGAATAGTTTACCCGTTTCTCCCGTCGGCATCTTGAGAACAATGGCTTCCGACTCAAGCTTCTCCTTTAAGCTCATTGCATTCCTGCGCTTCTCTTCTTTTCTCTTTTCTATTTCTTCTCTTCTCTTTTCAAGGAGGGTCAGGTTCTTTTTGCTGTAAGGTATAGCCATTTTTTTGGGCAGCAGAAAGTTTCTACCATACCCATCCGCCACAACACAAATATCCCCTTCCTCTCCGAGATTGGGCACATCCTGATTGAGAATTATCTTCATAGTACTCCGCTCCTTTATAGTTTAGATAATGCCACGAAGATTGTGCTTTTGATTTAAAATAAAGGCTCCTCAGAGAGCTCGCTGACCTCATGCTTTAGGGTTCTGAAACTGCCATGCAGCATGAGGTCAGCAAGTTCCCCGAGTAATATGCTTCCTCTAAAAAAAGCGTTATCTTCGTTGCATTATCTAAAGTTTTCTGTATTTTATCCATAGCTCTGAGACTCCCAGAGCGGGAATTCCCACTATTACCAGAAGATTAACACCAGGCCAGAAGAGCATGATTACAAGAGCCAATCCTATAAATACCCTTGTTAACCTCGAAAAATTATATCTATTAAACAGGTATTTTAAAATACCTATTCCCTGAAGAGCATAGAGTACAAGAAAAATGGAACCTACGTTCCAGAATGCATAACCCAACAATCCCAAATCCAGAAATCGATCTATAAATATTCCTGCCCAGGACACCAGTAAAGGCCAGATCATTTTCTCCGGCATAAAAAAATTGATAACCCTGTCTACCTTTCTTCTGTTTAGCTTTTCAACAATATATGTACCCCCACGCCAGTTAAAGATCAAGAATAGAAAAAT
>QNBH01000087.1 GCA_003645645.1 Spirochaetota bacterium
CTATAAGGCAGTCAGACCAATTTGTCAAATAAAAATTTATTTTTCGAGAAATTTTTAGATGATAATAATTATATTAGATATTTTTAATATAATATTCCCGAAATATAATAAAAATCAGTTGTGTTTGGCAAACAGGCTGTCAGGCCAATTTAATTTTTCCAGAAGGTAAAAACTAAAATGTTCGAACAGGTTCAGAGCAGAAAATATTACATGCAGATCGTCAACCAAATCCGTAATCTCATAAGCGAGGGGAAACTTAATGCAGGAGACAAACTGCCTCCAGAGAGGGTACTGGCCCAGGAGTTCGGGACCAGCAGAGCGAGTATAAGAGAAGCATTAAGCGCTCTGGAAATGCTGGGATTGATAGAAAGCAGGAGCGGCTACGGTAATGTGATAAAAGTAGACGGAACTGAGTCCCTTGATGGAGAAATGTTTAAAACCCTGCTAAAAGACCACAGCCCTTACGAGATATTCGAATCCAGACTGGTAATTGAGCCGAACCTGGCTTTTCTGGCAGCAGAGAGAGCAACTCCAGAAGAGATTCAGGAAATGGGAGAAATTCTTGAAAGGCTCAATAAGACGGGAAGAGAAATAAAGAATGATCCTTTAAAAGTAGAACCATATATGGAAGAAGACCGTAAGTTTCATCTCCAGATAGGCAAATGCGCACATAATAGTGTGCTCTATACCGTTTTCTCAGGTGTAAACTCGATGATGAAAGAGGCTCACTGGAGAACACTAAAAACAAAGGGGCTCCTCCAGGAGGGCAATCTGGAAAAATACGAGGATGAGCATACGGGGATTTTCAATGCAATCCGCAGTGGGAAAAAAGAGGTAGCAAAAGTTCAGATGCACGATCATATAAAAGAGCTCAAGAAAGATATTTTTGATATGCATGATTGAGTTTTTTAAGCTGCTGCAAAGCCATCCGGCTTTGGCAGGCAGACTGGTTTTGCCGGTGGTTGTTTACTACTAAAGAAAAACATCGACTTTGCCGGTAGTTGGTTAAAGTGGATCGGAGCCGGTATTCAATTACCGGCCAAGAAAATGGCTGCTAAAAATAAGCACTGGAGGTCAATTATGTTGAAAGCATCCGATGTTAGAGGGGTAATTCCTGCCGTTGTTACTCCCTTTGACAGAAACAGTCGAGTCGATTACAAGAGCCTGGAGGAGATTATCAGATTCCTGGTATCCAACGGAGTACATGCTCTAATGCCGGTAGGCGGTACCGGGGAGTTTCCCCATCTGCTCAACGAGGAAAAACTGGATGTAATAAAGACCGTAGTCAACGTGGCCGGAGGTAAAGTTCCCATCATACCGGGCACGGCAGCTTGCAGTACTCATGAGGCTATTCTTCTGAGCAACCAGGCAAGCGAAGCAGGAGCAGATGCCGTAATTCTTACCCCTCCTTACTACTTCAAGCTTCCGGACAAATCCATTCTGGAACATTTCACAACGGTGGCAAGAAATATAGATTGTCCTCTTTTTGTATACAATAATCCCCTCTATACAGGCAACAACATCAGCCCACCTCTTCTGGCAGAACTTCTCAAAGAAGAGAAAATCATCGGGTTAAAACAGAGCAATCCCGATATAGGTCAGCTCGTAGAGGTTATAAGGCTTTCACCTGAAGGTCTTTCCCTGTGCACCGGTATTGACAGCCAGTTCTATCCCGCCCTGTGTATAGGTGCAGCAGGAATATTTTCTACTGCCGCAGTAGTAATTCCCGCCCAGATGGTAAAACTCTACAATCTCTTTAGAGAAAAAAAGCATGAAGAGGCTCTTGAGCTGCACATGAAGCTGCAGAAACTCAATACTTTTCTCGAGTACGATCCGGGGTATGTGGCACCTGCAAAGGAAGCCCTGAACATTCTGGGGCTTCCCGGGGGATATCTTCGGTCTCCCATGCCCGAACTGAGCATAGATGAGAGAAAGCAGATAGAGAATGCTCTCAGGGAGATCGGAGAATTGTAACAACCACAAGAAACACAGGTCTGCCTGCCTGCTGCAGGCAGGCGGTTTTATTTGCGAAACGGCAGACTTTATGGAGGAATATTGAATGAGATTCAGGATGGGAGTCGATATAGGAGGCACTTTTACAGACTGTGTGATAATAGAAGAGTCTGGTAAAATACATACCTTCAAAGAGCTCTCCACTCCAAAGGATCCTTCTGCAGGTCTTTACAACGTAATTAAAAAGGCGGCCGCTTCATTCGGTATAACTCTTACACAGTTACTCGGTGCGCTTGAGTTTTTCGCTCATGGTACCACCGTCGCCACAAATACGCTTCTAACCGGGACAGGTGCAAAAACAGGGCTTATCCTTACAAGAGGTTTCCGTGATACCCTGGAGATGCGAAGGGCTCATAAAGAAAATATCTGGGACCTCTATCTTCCCGTTCCAAAGCCTCTTGTTCCAAGATACCTACGAATGGGGGTGGAAGAAAGAATCGATTATAAGGGTGATGTAATATTAAAACTTAACGAAGAGCAAACAAGGGAGGCATGCAAAAAATTCAAAAAAGAAGGTGTAGAGGCGGTTGCAATCTGTACTTTGTTCTCCTTCTTAAACGATTCTCATGAAAGAAGGATTGCCGAAATCGTTAAGGAAGAGCTGCCGGATGCGTTTATCTCAATATCTTCGGAGGTTCTGCCCCAGATACGGGAGTATGAACGTATGTCTACCACGGTAGCAAATGCGTATGTAGGGCCGAAATTGACGGTCTATCTTTCCAATCTTGAAAAAAAATTAAGAGAAGACGGGCTTTCAAGAGCTTTTTATATAACAGCGTCCAACGGAGGTGTAATGACCGCAGATACCGCAATTCGTCATGCATCGGCAACACTTCTTTCCGGTCCGGCTGCAGGGGCTGTAGGTGCCTTGTTTTTTGCAGAGCTTACAGGACGAAAAAACCTTATCCTTATGGATATGGGGGGGACTTCTTTCGATGTGAGCCTTATCAACGGGGGGAAAATAAGTCTGAGTATGGAAGGAGAGATAGCAGGATACAGAATTGCCAAACCCATGATAGAGATAAACACAATAGGTGCCGGCGGCGGATCCATAGCCTGGATAGACAGGGGTGGCATGCTCAAAGTCGGTCCTGCATCTGCCGGATCCGATCCCGGACCAGTGTGTTACGATCTGGGTGGTGAAGAACCTACCGTAACAGATGCAAACCTGGTTCTTGGCTACCTCAACATGGATTACTTCCTCGGCGGAGAGATGAGGATAAACAGAGACAAGGCTGTATCACTGATTAGAAAAAAAATAGCCGATCCCCTGGGGATGAGTGTAACAGAGGCTGCGGCAGGGATATTCAAAATAATAAATCACAATATGGCCGATGCCTCCAAGGTTGTTTCCGTACAGAAGGGGCATGATCCGAGGGAATATTCTCTGGTAAGTGCCGGTGGAGCCTGCTCTATCCACGCCTGTAAAATAGCGGAGGAAATAGGCGCCACAACAGTACTCGTACCGGCCGCTGCTTCCGTTTTTTGCGCGCTGGGAATGCTGGAAACAGATATTAAACTCGATCGTGTAAAATCTTTCAATGCGCAGATTCCGGGCATAAACCTTGAAGAGTTTAACAATGTCATTAAAGAAACAGAGGAAAAGGCTCTTAAGGAACTTCTCTGGGAAGGGGTTTCCGAAAAAAGAGCGTACCTTCTTCGCTTTCTCGACATTCGTTACGAAGGACAGCATCATGAGGTTACGGTAGAAATACCGGGGGATCAAATAATAGGAGAGAAACACATCTATCAAATCGCAGAGACCTTCCACGGGGCTCATGAAAGGCTCTACACCTACTCCACTCCCGAAACTCCCCTCGAGTTGATAAACTTAAGAATTACCGCTGTGGGAACAGTAGAAAGGACATCCCTGGAGGTTCCTCCGGGCGAAAAAGGAGAACTTCAAAAAGCCTTAAAAACCAGAAGGCAGGTATACTTTGAAGAGCATGAGGGTTTTATGGATATACCTGTCTACGACCGTAGCAAATTAACTCCAGGGCACACGATTCCAGGACCTGCCGTAGTAGAGGAGAGAATCACAACTGTGATCGTTCATCCTGCCTGGAGTCTCGAGGTTGACGGATATGGGAACCTGATAATGGAGATGAGAAAATGAGTAAAAGCATATACGGGAAAAAAGAGTTCGAAGGAGCAGTCGATCCCATCACTCTCTCCGTTATATACAATAGACTGCTTACAATAAACCAGGAAATGGGTGTAACCATGATAAATACTTCAATCTCACCTATCTTTGCAGAGGTTCACGACTTCTCCTGTGCCATTTGCGACTGGAAAAACCGGATAGTGGCTCAGATCGACGGGGTGCCCTCACACACGGCCTCGGCAATGGAAGCTGTAAAGGCTATAAGCAGAGAGTTCGGAGAAGATATAAATCCCGGAGATGTTTTTGTGCTCAACGACCCCTACCTGGGAGGCACTCACCTACCCGATATCACCATAATGAAACCGATCTTCTGGCACGGAAACCTTCAATTTATCGCCATTAACCGGGCACACCACGGCGATGTGGGAGGAATGGAACCCGGCTCATATGCCCCCGGAGCCACCGAGCTTTTCCACGAGGGGATAAGAATACCTCCTTTAAGGATCTACAGTAACGAGAAACCCTTGAAAGACGTTATAAACTTCATACGTATAAATACCAGAATGCCTGATGATTTATGGGTCGATATGAAAGCCCAGATCGCATCCTGCAAGGTCGCAGAAAAACGGATCAACGAGTTGCTTACAAAGTACGGGGCGGAAAAAATCAGAAATACAGTAGAAGATATTCATAGGTATGCGGAAAAACGAATGAGAATCGAGATAGAAAAACTTAAGGACGGCACTTACTCAGGAGAGAGTTTTCTCGACTCCGACGGTTTTACCGACAGTCCTGTACCAATCAGGGTAGCCATCACCATAAAAAGCGACGAAGCCCATGTGGATTTTACAGGTTCGGCGAATCAGGTAACAGGATTTGTAAACTCACCCTTAGCCAACACCGCTACATGCGTATATGTAGCATTCCTTACCACCGTTACAACCCCCGATATTCCCCATAACGAGGGGGCATACAGACCGATCCACATATCGGCGCCGGAAGGGACTGTGGTCAATCCCAGCTTCCCTGCACCGGTAGCCTCCTGTACTCTGGATACCGCGTGTGCCATCCTGGAAGCCTGCTGGATTGCCCTCTCCAAAGTGTTACCGGAGAGAGTGCCTGCAGGATGGAACAGGTGGAACGGTCCTGCTATTACCGGTATCGATCCAAGGAACGGCCGATTCTACGTGATGTTTGGTTTTAACGGGTTTGGCGGTGCCGGTGGAATGCCGGGGATGGATGGCAGGCACTACATTGGGGATGGAATCGATCTGGGAGGTCTCATCGCTCCCAATATAGAAACCAACGAGGTCAACTATCCTCACATTACCGAGTTTAACGAGTTTACAAAAGACTCATGCGGAGCAGGCAAGTTCAGGGGCGGCTGTGGCGCAAAATATAGAATAAGGATGTACGATGATAATCCAAACCTGGTCATGTTCGGAGACGGGAAAATCCATCCTCCTTACGGCCTTTTCGGAGGAAAGCCGGGCTCATGCAACCTTGCCTACATAAACGAAGGTTTATCGGATCAAAGGGAGCTGCTGTCAAAAGAATCGGTGCAATGCAGAAAGGGAGATACCTATACCTCCTATCCTTCCGGGGGAGGCGGATGGGGAGATCCTCTGGATAGAGACCCGGAGATGGTTCGTAACGATGCCAGAGACGAAATTATATCCCTTCAAAGTGCACGCGAGACTTACGGGGTGGTGCTCGAAGGAGAGGATTTGACTGTTAACCTGGAGGAAACCCGGAAATTGAGAGATAGAAAAAAAAGGAACTGAAAGTGGCTGAAATAAGAAAAATTACGGTATTGGGAGCGGGAAGCGGAGGCAGGATGTGTTGTGCAGATCTTGGCTCAAGGGGATACGAAATAACCCTCTTCTCGCGAAATATGGAAAGAATAATGGGGATAAAGAACCACGGTGGCGTGGAAGCACTCGATATTAACTCAAAACCCACCGGCATGTTCGGTAAAGTCGCCCTTGCTACGGATAACCTCCCTGAGGCGATTAAAGGCACTCACCTCATTCTAAATCCTGTTCCCTATACAGCATGCGAGGAGTACGCGAGGATGGCTGCTCCCCATCTGGAAGATGGGCAGATAGTTGTCTACCTGGGGAAGGGGGGCGCCTGCCTCACCTGGGCTAAAGTGCTTCGCGAAATGGGGATAAAGAAAAAGATATACCTTGCAGATACCAACACTCTTCCGTATGGAGCCTCAAAAATGGGGGAGTACCAGGTAAGGCTTGAGAACAGAACACAGAACCTTCTGCTGGCCACCTTTCCGGGCAACGACATTGATTTTATCGGCCCGGTAATGGAGATTCTCTTCCCATCAGAATTGGGTTACTACATCCGCAGGGGTCAGAACGCAATAGATTCTATACTCGTTGATTACAACGCCATCACCCACACACCCCCGATGATCTGTAACGCAGCGCGGATTGAATCTGGAGATAAGGATTTCCACCTCTTCGGAAAAAGAGAGAATACCCCGGGTGTAGTGAATCTTATAAAGAGAATAGACCGGGAGCGGATGGCCATAGGTGAGAAGCTGGGGCTTAGACAATACACCCTGGAAGAGGAGATTATGATGGTAAATTGGAATCCCAATGGAGAGGATTATGTACTGCCGTTGTACGAGGCCATTCACACTCCCTACCTGGAGGTTTGTGAAGGCCCCTTTACCCTTAAGACCAGGCACCTGGTAGAAGATGTACCCTACGGTCTGGTCACTTTCTCTTCCCTGGGGAAAATGGTTATGGTACCCACTCCCACCACGGATGCGGTGATTACCCTTGCGGAAGGCCTGCTTGACAGGGATTTCCGCAGAGAAGGCAGAACCGTGGAATCTCTGGGAATAGAGCCCGGCTGGTCGATCGACCAGCTTAAAAAATACCTTGGTGAAGGTAGTGTTTAATGAAATGGCTATAAGCCCCTTCGGGCTTAAGATACAGGAGGAGAGGTATGGACGACTTAAAAGGCAGGGACCTTAAAGGCATTGCCGATGTAAATGCAGAGGAGATAAAGTTTATACTGGATGTATCACACCAGTTAAAACGGGAGCTCAAGATGGGTAAACCCCACCGCCTGCTCGAGGGCAAGAGCCTTGCAGGTATATTCGAGACACCCTCTACCAGAACAAGCATCTCGTTCGAGACTGCCATGATGCAGCTCGGCGGTCACATGATGTGGCTCGATCAGCACAGGTTGTGGGTGGGGGAAGCAGCCGAAGAGGACTGGCACGATACGATTAAAACAATTACCCGTTATGTCGATGGAATAGCCTACCGTTCTATCAGAAGAGAAAGGCTCGAATCTGCTGCAGAGTATGCCAATGTACCGGTTATAGATGCTTCCAGCCCACTGGAACATCCCTGTCAGGCTTTCGCCGATGTAATGACCATGCAGGAGAAGAAGGGTGATGTGAGAAAATTAAAAGTGGCCTTCTGCTGGGGTTACAGGACCGCCAACCCTCCTGCGGGACTTACCAATTCCACCATGCTTATGGCGGGAAAACTCGGATTCGATCTTGTCATCGCCTGTCCAGAAGGCTTCGATCCGGACATGGAAATAAAAAAGAGGGCAGAAAGAGAGGCGGAGCTATCCGGAGGTAGCATAAAAATTGTGCGCTCTTACCAGGAAGCAGTAGAGGATGCCGATGTGATAAATATCTATTCCTGGGTATCCCCGGAAGTTTTTGCGAGGGGCCTTGAGACCCATTTCCAGGGAGATCCTGAGTTCAGGGAGATGAAGGCAAGCCTGAAAGAGGAATGGTGTGTGAATAAAAAGACAGTCTCTCTGGCCAGGAAAGATGCCGTTGTGATGCACTGTCTCCCCGTTTCCAGGAATACGGAGGTTACCAATGAGGTGCTTGATTCCCCCCAATCTGTTATTTTCGACGAAGCAGAGAACAGGCTTCACACGGAGAAAGCAATCCTTGCCCTTCTCATGGGTGGATACAGGTAGGAAGAAGGGAAGGCTTATATGGCTATAGGATTCGATTTCAATCCTCAGAACTGTACGGAATGCCAACGTTGCATGCTGGCCTGTTCGGAAGTGAAATTGGGGCACATTCAATTGAGACAGTCGAGAATCGAAATAATACGGAACTGGCCCGAGCTCCCGGTGCTCGATGTATGCCGTTTCGATGACTGTGAAGAGAAGCCCTGTATTGTATCCTGTCCGGTGGATGCTATCTCGAATGAGCGAGGAATTGTGCTAATAGACGGGCAGGAGTGCAATGGCTGCGGGGAGTGTGTGGCGGCATGCCCTTTCGGAGCAATTAAGCAGGACGTAGAAGATATTGCCTATAAGTGTGATTTCTGCGGAGGAGATCCTGCATGTGTCAAAGAATGCTTGACTCTGGCACTGGTAAAAAAGGAGTAATGAGAAATGGCTGGAAGCATGCATGACAGGATGATTCGAATCGATTGCACGGCAAGTAAGGTAACTCTCTGGGGAGTGCCTGAAGCGCTTAAAGAGTATGTGGGTGGGATGGGATACGGGACCAAAATGCTTGTAGATGAGGTTAACCCGGGAATTGACCCGCTCTCTCCGGAAAACAAAATTGTTCTTACCATAGGGCCTCTTACCGGAACCTCTGCGCCCATGTTTCCACAGTCCTGTATTGTAACAAAATCTCCCCTTTCCGGCACAATCCTAAACAGTTATGCAGGAGGTTTTCTTGGAGCAGAGATAAAGTTCTGCGGTATAGATGGAATTATATTTGAAGGCGCCTTCCCCGAGTGGACCATCGTTCTTATCGAAGATAATAACGTCAGGTTCTATCCGGCTGACCCCGTTATGGGAAAGAGTACCCGGGAGACCGAAATGTATATGAAAGATACTTTCGGAGAGGATGTACGAACAGTTTCCATAGGAAAGGCCGGAGAGAAGAAAGTAGCCATGGCCTCAACCTTTTCGGAAACGAGAACTTTCGGACGGGGAGGAACCGGAGCTGTTTTCGGATCAAAGAAAATAAAGGGCATTGCTGTAAGAGGTACCCACCCTGTGAATGTAGCCGATCCCGGAACCTTTAAAGAACTTGTGGCAGGAAACATGGGAATCCTTAAAAACGCCTGTTCGGAAGAGTACAACCTGGTGGGCCTGTTTTCCCGGGTAGGCACGGGTGCAGGGATGGGTCTTGTTAACAGCAGGGGCACCCTCCCCACAAAAAATCATAAATACGGAAGCTTCGATGGCTACCCGGAAATTGACGGTTATGCCTATGCCAATAAGTTTTACACCCGGGCCGTCTCCTGCTACGGGTGTCCCGTGCACTGTGGAATGCTTCATAAGTTTGTAAGGCATGACAACAGCCATTCATGGCTGAGGGGACCGGAATACGAGACAATGTATGCCCTTGGTTCCGATCTCCTTAACCGTGACCCGGTTACCCTTGCGGAGGCAAACGAGTTATGCGAAGAGTACGGGATGGATACACTAACCACCGGGGTGGTGCTGGCATGGTCACTGGAGATGGCCGAAAGGGGAATCTTAAACGAGCCCGGCCTTTCCCTGAAGTTTGGTGATTCCCGATCGATCCTCGAACTGCTTCGAAAAATCGGCGAACGTGAAGGAATAGGGGATCTGCTTGCAGAAGGACCTAAAAGAGCGGCCGAGAGAATAAGCACAGATAACATTGGGATTGCAATGCAGGTTAAGAACTCGGGGTTTGCCGCCTGGATGCCCAGGAGAATGAAGGGTGTGGCCCTTGCCTTTGCAACTTCCAACAGGGGGGCTTGCCATAAGAGGGCGCCTATCGGTGCGGAAGTTACAGGACAGATCGATATGGATACAATCGAAGGCAAAGCCTCTCTTGTAAAGGAGATACAGGATAAGGTAAACGCATGTTTTACCATGATCGCCTGCAGGTTTCACGAGTTTGTAACGGACGAAGAGTACTATCCCCGCTACATCGAGGCGGCTACAGGCATGAAGATAAGCTACCGGGATTTTGTAAGACTCGGCGAAAGAATATGGAATCTGGAAAGATTGTTCAATATTGGAGCGGGATTCAGCCGGAAGGACGATTCTCTTCCAGAGCGCTGTTTTGAGCCTGTTCTTGGTGAAAACTCGGAAAACGCCGTTATAAGAAGAGATCAGTTCGAAGAGATGCTCGACCAGTACTACAGGGTTAGAGGCTGGAATGATGAAGGTATTCCCGGGAAGAAGAAGCTTAAAGAGCTCGGGATTCTCGAATATTTGTAAGAGAAGAAAAATGAATATCAAAATAGAGCTTGCCGGCAGTTTCAGGGCAAAGACGGGTGTAGCTTCTGTTGAAATTGATATTTCCAACCGCAGCGGAAGACTCACTGTTTCCGGTGTACTTGAAGATTTGGAGAAACTCTACGGCCATAAAAATCTAAACATATTTAAGAACGGGAAATTGCAAAAGGGCATCCTTGTGTATCTGAAGAGCCCAGATGGTAAAAGCATACTGGTTACCGACCCTCATTCAACAACGGTCGAGCCCGGCTATACCGTAACACTTGCGCATGCCATGGAAGGAGGGTAATTATGAACTACTTCTTCCCCTCCACCGTAGAAGAAGCCTTGGGTCTGGCCTCGGGAGCATCCAATCCCAAGTATATAGCCGGAGGCACTGATCTAAGCCTCCAAATACGGGATGGAGTCTTCTCCCCCGATACGCTAATCGACCTGACCTGCATCGGCGAACTTAAAGGAATCACCGAAACCGGTCGTGGAATAAGCATCGGAGCTGCAACCACCCTTTCCGAAGTGGCGGATTCCGAGGTCCTTCCATCGACACTTATCCGTGGCGCCCGGCTCGTAGGCTCTCCACAGATACGCTCCCTTGGGACCATCGGAGGCAATATCTGTAATGCTTCCCCCTGCGGTGATACCCTCACCCCGATCATTGCTCTGGGAGCCATACTCCGGACTGTCTCGCCTTCAGGCTTACGAGAGATACCGGCTGAAGATTTTTTTCTTGGTCCGAAAAAGACAATCCTTAAAGAAAGAGAAATCCTTAAAGAAGTTATAATCGAGAAGCAGTTTTTAAGGGGAAGCTCCTTTTTTAAAAAAATCGGAAGGAGAGAGCTCCAGAGCATCTCTCAGGTAAATTTGGCCCTATGGCTTGTTATGGACAAGCCTGAAGGCGTGGTTTCCCGTATCAGGGTAGCCGTTGGTTCCTGCGCCCCCGTGCCTTTAAGGGCCGTAAAGACCGAAGCTTTCCTTGAAGGGAAAAAACTCTCCGATGATGCGATAGATAGAGGAGTTGCAGTGCTTCTCTCCGAGATCTCTCCTGTTACCGATGTAAGGGCATCTCTATCTTACAGAAAATTGGTGGCAGGCACATTTTTCAGGGAGGCGATGAAAGAGGCCCGGGATGATAGTGAAGCTTAGTCCGACGCTCGCTTTTTTTAAACCTGGTATAAATTCGAGGCTGAAGGAGCTATGTAATGATAGTGGATTTTAACTTAAACGAAAAAGATTACATGGTGGATGTTCCGCCGGATATGAGAGCCCTGGATCTTATCCGCGATGTGCTCAGGCTTACAGGAGTCAAAGAGGGCTGCGGAAGGGGAGAATGCGGAGCCTGCACGATTCTTGTAAACGGCAAGCCCTTCAATTCATGCCTCCTGTATGCCGTAAAGCTCAATGGAAAGAAAGTCCTTACAATAGAGGGTCTGGCCCAAGCCGATGGCAGTTTGCATCCCCTTCAGGAGGCCTTTCTCAATGAAGGGGCCGTCCAGTGCGGATACTGCACTCCGGGCATGATACTGAGTGCAAAAGCCCTCCTGGATGAAAACCCCTCACCGGAGGAAGAAGAGATAGAAGAAGCCTTAAGCGGAAATATCTGCAGGTGCACGGGCTATAAAAAAATAGTTACTGCCGTGAAGGCAGGGGCTAAAGTTATGAGGGAGAAGGTCTGAATGGCTGGCAAAAAGAGCACCATAATCGGAAAAGCACAGAAAAAAATCGACGGGATAGAACTGGTTACAGGAAGAGCCAGGTTTACAGCAGACCTTCGCTTTCCCCAAATGGTATATGGATATGCACGCAGGGCAGGCATTCCCGCAGGAAAGATTAAAAGAATCGACAAAGAGCATGCGCTAGGAATTCCCGGAGTCCTGGATGTAATTACGGCATCCGATCTGCCCGGTCCGAATTTGATAGGGATTCTTCCCCCCTTCGACCAGCCCCTGCTTGCAGAAGAGGAGGTCCGTTATGCCGGGGAATCAATAGCCCTGGTCGTAGCGGAAACACGGGATATAGCAAAAAGGGCATCCCTCTCCATAGTAGCAGAGATAGAACCTCTTGAACCTGTACTTACTGTGGATGAAGCTCTCAAGCCTGAAGCCCGAAAGATTCACCCCCATGGGAATATCACCTTCTCAAGAAAGCTCATAAAGGGGGATGTAGAAAAAGGCTTTGAAAGGGCGGACATTGTAGTAGAAAATACCTACGAAACTTCCTTCCAGGAACACGCCTATCTCGAAACCGAGGCTGTGTGTGTAGTTCCTCACGGCGACGGAAGAATCACCGTGTACGCTTCCTGCCAGTCTCCCTTTCACATCCGGGGCCATATCGCAGTTAACCTGAATGTACCGGCCTCGAGGGTAAAGGTCATTCAGGCTTACACCGGAGGCTCTTTCGGTGGTAAGGATGATGTTGCCACCGAGATGGGCTGTCTTGCTGCAATTGCTGCGATCAGACTCAATAGAGCGGTCATGATCGTCCACGACAGGGAAGAATCCATTATCGGCTCCAACCTGCGTCATGCATCCAGAATACACTACAAAACCGGAGCCACAAAAGAGGGAAAAATCATTGCCAGAGAGGTGAAAATCCTCCTCGATGGGGGGGCCTACGCCTCGGAGAGTCCCTTTGTAACCATGAAAACCCTCATCCATGCAGCAGGTCCCTACAATATCGAAAATGTTTTTGTTGAGTCCACAGCTGTATATACAAATAAAACCTACTGCGGAGCATTCCGGGGATTCGGTGTGCCCCAAGTAACATTTGCCTCGGAATCCCAGATGGATGAGCTTGCATCCGAGCTCGAAATGGATCCCCTGGAACTGAGGCTTAAAAATGCTCTTAAAGCCGGAGATGCTACTGCAACCGGCCAGGTATTCCGTAAATCTGTAGGCCTTGTTAAAACCATACAGGTTATCGACGGAAAGCGGAAACACGTTCAGAGTAAAAAATTACAGGATGAGGAGAGGTGGCTCTACGGAACCGGGTTTTCATGCCTTCTGCAGGGAATTTCCAATGGAGCGGAAGGCATAGATGTTGTGGGAGCTTCCGTACAGGTAAGCCAGGATGGTAGTGTGCTTGTGGGAGTAGGCCTTTCCGATATGGGACAGGGTTCACGAACCGTATTTGCCCAGGTAGCAGCAGAAGTACTTGGGGTGTCCATGGAAAGGGTTACCGTAAAACAGGTGGATACGGAATCGGTTCACGACTCGGGCCCCACTATCGCTTCCAGAAGCACAACGGTGGGAGGAATGGCCGTATTGAAAGCAGCACAGGAGGTAAAAAACTCCCTGGTCAAAATGGCCGCCCTCATGTTTAATACACGGGAAGAGAAAGTTGTTCTTAAAGATGGTTTTGCCTCTCTCTATGAAGATGATTCTGCAAGGATACCGCTGGATAAAGTGGCAACTGCCGCCTACTGGAACGGTTTCCCCCTCATGAATCTCGCCTTCTCCAAAGCTCCCGATGCAAACTACGATCACCAGACACACCAGGGAGACATTTATATTGCATACAATTTCGGCACTCACATGATGCGTATCCGAATAGACCGTTATACCGGAAAGGTGGAGGTGCTTAAGCACATTGCCGCTCATGATCTTGGAAAGGCGATAAATCCTCAGGGTGTAGAGGGTCAGGTTGAGGGCGCATCTCTTATGGGTTTCGGTTTAGCCCACCTCGAAGAGGTGCTTTATGACAGGGGGATAATTCAAAATCCGAACTTTGCCGATTACGCTGTACCGGGAATTAAGGAACGGTTGCCTACCGAGACTGTTATTATAGAAGACTACAATCCTACCGGTCCCTTCGGAGCAAAGGGGATCGGGGAACCTCCGGTAGCCGGTGCTGCGGCCGCATTTGCCAATGCGGTTGCCGATGCAACCGGAATAAGATTTTTAAGGCTTCCCATTACCAGGGAGGTTATTCTTGAAGCTTTGAGAGGTAAACAGTGATTCCATTGCAAACAATCACCCTGTGTTGCCCGGAGGCGGCAGAGCGGGTGGCTTTCACTACCGGAGGATAGAAGAATACGAACATAGCCCTGTAGAATTTGCCAAAGGCTTGGGCAGCCTCCGGCGGTTATTCCACAGGGCAGAGTCTGTATTCCGCCTCCTTTTAATCAGGTGGGTTTTATAGGCATAGTCCATATCCACCGCCCGTAAAACAGGGGTATTACCCCATCCACTGCCCGTAAAGGCCGGTGGGTTTATTATTGTAGAAAAGGAGTTTCTTATGGTTGAAGCCCTGGATATTCTTATAAAAAACGGATTGGTCGCCACCTTCGAAAGAGACTCTCTATCGGGAAAGA
>QNBH01000088.1 GCA_003645645.1 Spirochaetota bacterium
AGATGTGTATAAGAGACAGTTATTGATTTTGCTAGTTTCCCCGTTACAAACTTCTTCGAGTAATAGTCGAAGGTAATGACACTGCCCTTGCCGCTCGACGTGGCGACTGTCTTCAACGTTTGCTTGACTGCTTCTTATGTCAGGTAATGCGTCACGCCTTCCCAGAGAAAGAAGGTCTTTTTAGACGGGTCAAAACCGTTCTCGACCAGGTTATCGATCCACGCTTCCTGTTCAAAATCTACCGGGACGAAGGTAATCCAGTCATGCTCGAGTCCCGCTTTTTCCAGCGCCTCGATTTTCAACTGCTGCGTCCGTGCTTCATTGAGCTCGAAAACCTTGACAGTTTTGCCTTGGCAGAACTTGAAAGACCATGAATCGAAACCTGCACCCAGCAATACCACCTGATCCCCCGAAGGGAGGTATTTTTCCAAGAGCCGGTCGAAGAACGCCGTTCTGGAGAGCACAGTAGTTACTAGATTCTCCTTGCCGGGTTCGGGGACGCGAGAAATCGCAGATGGTGTAAAACCGCAAAGCCGGTTGGCAATGAGCATGGCTGCCATGACGCCCATTACCCCGTAGTGCGAAGCAATGGGGAGTGCCTTGACGAGTTTCACGGTGACTTCATCCTCGCGTATTTTGAAATAATGGTACTGCCAGCGCTTGTACAAGGGTTCCGTGGCGGTAGATGATACCCCGAGCTTCCTGCTAGTATATAATACTTTATAAAACAATAGCACGATTGCGATGATGAACACTGGTACGAGCAGGATCTGGATGACTAAAAAAATTATGAATTGAATGATGTTCTTGGGAATTCGCACGATAGCGGGCAGTTCTTTCTTATTAGATTCATGTTCTGGCATGATAATCCCTTTTTTTAGTAGTAGTTAGTTTTCAGTAATCTATACTGAGTCCGTGTAACCAGTTCATATTCTTTTTGATCTATTGGTGTTGTTATGAAAAATCAATCTTTTCAATGGCACATTCAAAGATCAGTTGTTATTGATCCTAAATTAGTGTATGCTGTAGATTTTTTACATTCAATCCCTATTTGAGTTTTATTAGTCGTTGTTACTAACAAATCTACACCTAAAATGTGGTTAACGACCAGACCATCGGAACCATGCATGTCAAACTGGACGTTTTGTTCAACTGAATACTCCTTTGCTTCAAAGAACTTTGTTACTTTGTTCACAATGATTTTTTCTAGCCCTTTAGTGTTTTTCTTTTTCAAAGTTATTCCCCGTTGAATAATAAAGAAATTACTGAAAAAGTCATAGTTATTACGAGCATAATAGGTGGCTTTCAAAAATTGCGTTACACTATAAATATCAAAAAATCTTCCAAAATGAATAAACTTGAAAATAAATAAGCATAATTCACCAACTTTTGGTCTCCAGCTTGTTGCTCCTTTCAAAGTATTTTTCGGGTGTCTTAAGCCATATTATGTTTTAACTTACAACAACTTGGGAAATCACATTTTTCTTCTTGTTATTCTCTTTCGATAAAGAAAAGTATCTTCAGTGGGAAATTCAAGAGAATTATACCCTTTTTGAAGACACTGCTTTTTAAAAATACTATATTTACCATTCTTATCTATGAATTCCCTCAAAAGCTCTTCCACCTCAATTGGGAATTTTGCAGGTTTTCGACCACGGAGATTTTTTTTGCTTTTTAGGGCTTCTAAACCACCTTGTTGATACTTAGTAATCCATTCATAAATTGTCTTTCTTGAGACTTGTGCTAAGTTTGCTCTTTTTAACACATCATTTGTAGTTTTCCCAGGATTCTCCAACAATGGTTTAATCATATCGTATTTCCATTTAGCAAGTTCGAGATCGGGGGATGTAGAAGCAGATTTATGTTGCTTCTTTCATGGTCCAAGATGGAGTATGTGGCCGAGCGAGCTCCGCAAGCGTGGAAAGAAGAACACGGAGTGTCGCATGAAGCCTCTCCTTTCGAAGCGATTCCCGAGAGCCAAACGGTAGATCAAGCTGCGGTTAAGTCTGCCTGGGCACGGCTTCTCGCGAAAATCTACGAAGTACATCCGTTCGTCTGTGACAAATGTGGCTCCGCCATGCGTGTAATCGCAATTATCCAGGACTACGCGGAAATCATGAAGATACTGCAGCATCTCGTGAAGCAAGGACGTGCTCCGCCCGGCGTGGATGCTGCTTCGTTCAACTGACGATCCAATGTTCTTTTCCCGTATCCTCTAACCGCCGGTAAGCTATGCCCGTCCACCCCCTCTATCAAGCCTGCGTGCAATCCAAAACCCTACTCGGGGGCGCCACTACGCTCCGTCCTGCCGCTCGATTCGCATCAAAGCTTACCTGATGGCGCTTCTTGTGCTCGCCGATCCTTCTACGTCCCCACAACCGCCGATTCTGCCCCCATTTGCCCTTGACGACCCCGCCGTATGAAAGGGGATGCGGTGATTAAAAGCGGACTGGTACGGTTCGAGGTAGAACTCGCCGTACTGACATGGATACGATGCTGAAAGATGGCCGGATATGGTTCAAAGCAAGGTTATCCTCACAGGTTGTAAGCGGCGGGGGGCTGCCCGAAAAGCCTTGTTATCTTTTCAATCCTTCCCGGCGGGCCTTTTCGATTTTTTCCATTTTACGGTAATACTTGGCCTGTTTTTCTATCTCCTCAATGTCGGTAACGTGAATCTTATTTTCAACCAGTTTTATCTTTTTGTTTTCGAAGAGCTTTCTAATATGTATTTTCCCCTCTTCTGCGGGAAGACCGACCATGTTGATGAGCTCCTTCGGTCCAAAGTCAAAGGTATAGGCATCGCCCATTACGATGGGTACACGTGCTTTCTCCAGTTGTATCAGCAGTGCATCGTAGAGCCTGCCCAGAGGATTGGTAAGCAAGGTGTTGGCCAGTTGTTTGTAGATAAACCAGATCCGTTCTGCAAGGAGTTGAGTCAATCTGGTGATAATCTGAGGTTGAGTCGTTACCATCCGTTCGAAGTTTGCCTTGTTAACAACCAGGAGCACCGTATCTTCAAATGCTATAGCAGAGGCGGAGCGCGGTTTGTTTTCCAGAATTGACATTTCTCCGAATATATCACCAGGTTTGAGCACGGCAAGAAGTACTTCGTTGTCGTTTACTATTTTCGTTATCTTTACACTGCCTTTCTGTATTATGTAGAGCTCCTGTCCGGGCTGACTTTCGCTGAATATCATGGTGTCTTTGGGGTAGTTACGGGTGAAAACATCACTCTTATCGTCGAGATAAACCGCTTTTGCGTAGGGTTTTATCTTGGCCATTCTCTCTTTGGCGATTTTTACATTCTCATCGTTGGGACAATTGATGCAAAATTGATGATACGCATAATAGGCTTGATTAAACTGATTCTGCCGTGCATAGTATTCCGCCACTTTGAAGAGATGTGTAGGATGCTCCGTACCGGTGCTTTTAAGGGTAAGGCGGGTAAGCGCTTCGTCGAGATAGCGCATTTTCCTGGAAAACCCCTGGATAATTTTCATGGCCACGGGGGTATTGCGTTCAATAAGTAGTTGATACTGGTCTCTATGAACAGAAATCAGAGAAATATCTGTTACCGCCTGGGCTGTCTCGATATGACTATGGGATGACATGGTAGAGACAACACCAAAAAAATCTCCGGGTTCGAGTATATTACCCCCTTCCTCTTCGACCACCTCTACCTCTTTGCTTATCCTGATCTTGCCTTGGCGGATTATGTAGAAATGATCTGCATTTTGTTTACCTTCTACGATAATATAAGCGTTTTTCTTAAAATTAACTATAGAAAGCTGTAATGGGTGATTCATAAGCTCCCAAAAAATACGATTCTAAAGATTAGTATATGAATCGAAATGCCTATTTGTCAACGATATTTCCTTAACAGTCCCTTTTTAATTTTAGTTTCGGCGGAATAAAAGCGTTTATCAAGCCTCGAATTACAAAACTCTAAAGTATTTAGGGTGGTTGTTTACCACCAGTCAATTACCCGTATATCTCTCCACGATGAGTTGTAACTCTCCAGTTTTCCTGCAGCTTCTTCATAAATCATTTGAAAAGAATACATCCTCTCTTTGAACACGGTTCTGCCCTGTGGTTTTATTTGAGTTGTATTTATGATACCCCTCGAGAATCTTATATGCTGGTTGTCCATATTTCCGAAATAATACTCTCCTGGATTATCGATTTGGGGAAAATCTCCGAAGCTTACTTCATCGCCCAATGTGGGGTCTACAGGTACCCATCCGAAACCCTCAAGGTAGAACTCCGCCCAGAAGTGCCTTCTTATCAGTTTATCGCCATAAACGAGAAATCCAGCTATGGGTCTTGCAGGTATTCCCGCTTTTCTTGCCAGAGCACAGAAAATAACAGAGTATATATACGAGTCACCTTCCCGCTTTTCGATAGCATCTATAGGATTTAAAGTCTCAAGGTCTTCTTTGAAAGTAAAACGGTTAAGAACATACTGGTATATATTTTTTGCCTTTTGATAGGGACTTCGTACCCCCCTGGCAAGAGCTTCTGAAATACTTCCTATTACAGGCTCTTCGGAGGGAATAAAATAATCGGGAGAAGTATAGACCTGGAACAATTTACGGGATGTATCGTATTTTAAAGGCACATTTTGTGTGCTTATGTGAGTTTCTACGGTATATCGATCAAACCAGAAAGTCTGGGAGATGTTATGAGTCATTCCAGGTACCAGATCGGTAAAATTATAAACCCTTACACCCGTAAAATTATCCCAGTAAGGTTCTGGTTCATATATGCTTTCAACATTATTCTGTTCAAGACTATTATAAATTGCAGGAACCCATAGATAGAGGCTGTTCCCGGATTCCGCCTCTACATTGTCGATGTAAACATTCTGTGAAATCTGGTACCCTCTTTTTTGTTTAAGCAGTTTTGTCCCTGCATGGTCGGTAACCTCAAAATAGACCGAATTACTCGAGCCCTTGTCTGTTACAAGAAAAATATTGCCCGATGTTGCACCATCGGGGACTCTTACCTGAATCTCTCTGTCGTTCCAGTTTGCATAATCAAAATCGTTCTCTGATGCTGCTATATATTCGGTGATAAGAGATTCACCGGCTTGTCGTGTCTCATCCGAAAGGAAGATAGAACTAAAATATACAGTACCCTGATCAAAGCCAAAATTAAGCCCTGAAATAACTATCATATCCCCTACATTCCCTTTGGTAGGTGAGATGTTCTCTATATAAGGTTGTCCCGGATTTGAAGGACCCTGAACAACGACAGGGATATATTCCCTGTTTGTAAAGAGCAATCCGTTGCTCTTACCGTTCCTTGTAATCACATAGACCATGCCCGATCCTGCATCGGGAGGGATTCTCACACTTATCATTTCGTCAGACCATTCAACATAAGAATCGGAGGTAGGCCGTTCACCGGCAAGAATCACCTCCCCTCCCTGTCGAGTTTCTCCAAAATTGTCTCCGGTTATAACAAGCACTTCACCGGGCTTCCCCACCTCTGGTGCAATATACTTTATTACCGGCGGCCTGTTTATGAGTTGTGAGCTGAAGCCAAAAAGCAGTACCGCTATTAGAAAAAAGAGTGTGGGGAAAAAGGCTCGATTCTTTACTATTCTTTTATGAATCGGGGGTAATTTTTCCTCTTTTTCCATAAATAGGCAGCCTTATAACTATCTTGTGGAGGAATCATCCTCTGTGGATTTTTCTTCTTCGTAGTTGTAGGGTACAACCTGAATTTCTATCTCTATTGTAAAGGGTGTTTTTGCTGGTTCCCTGGACACCCCGAGGGGATAAAAAATTACCTTCTCTCCGGGTGTTACGGGTAAACTCTGCAAGGTGCTTAAATATTTTATACCCTCCTGATCTGGAGAAGAAAGCCAAACCTGCCCCTGTGCAACCAGAAAAATCTTGTTTTTCCCCTTGTTGTATGGAGTGATATTTGCCTGAACAACTATGTTATCCCCTACCAGCCTAACATTCACTGTCTTTCCGGAGATCGTAAACTTGGATACCTCCATATTCCACACCGAAACATCTTCGCCCTCTTTAACCCTTGCAATAATGTTAACTTTAAAGGCGCTTTCCTCGAGCTTTTTAAAGATGTCATTAAGGTTTTGTGAGAAAATGTTTACATTGAGTGAAAGAAATATGAACGTAACCAGTAAAAAGATAAGATATCGCTTCTTCATTTACCCTTGTAATCCACGGCACGCAAAAGCCTTGGTTCTCCGGCAAGGTGAAATATATGTTCTTCGGGGAGCCTTATGGTTACCTCTACTACTGTATCCTGTGAGTTAAGATACTCTAGAAGTTCCTCTAAATTCTTTACATTAACATTTATCACTTCTTCTTGAATGGGAACTTCTGCCACATCATTTTCCCCTTCTTTATTTAACAGGATAATAAAACTTATCGCAAGTACCAGAAACAGGAAAATCGCCGCTGAGGCCACCGGCACAGGAATGTAGATCTTCCGGTTCCAGAAATTTGAAACTTCCTTTTCTGCTTTTTTACTCTGAATCTTTCTCCAAACCCGATCCATGCTATCTTCCAGATTCGGTTCCGGTGCCTCTTTAAGCTCCCTTCTGATTTCGGTAAGATGCTTCAATTTACCACTACATAGAGAACATTCCTCTATATGCTGTACAACACTCTGCTGTAAGGCCTCTGGTATTTCTCCGTCGAAATAAGCTGAAAGTCTCCTGTCATCAGGGCACATAATCTCCCTCCTTCATAATGTTTCCGAGAATCTCTCTCGCCCGAAAAACCCTGACCTTTACATTCCCTTCGCTGATCTTTAGTATCTTTGCTATCTCCTTGTAGCTTAATCCGCCGTATTCTCGCATGACAAGGGTAATCCGGAGCTTATATGGTAACCTGTTTAGTGCTTTCTGTACATTTTCCCTGATTTCTTTCTTGATAAAGAGGTTTTCCCCGCTTTCGGGACTTCTCTGTGGTAATCTGGATAGTTTTTCGTAGGCGCTTTTCTCTCTGCCTTTTCTTTTCTCATGATTGTATGCCAGGTTTTTTACTACCCTGATAAGCCAATATTTAACTTCATCTATACTGGCCAGAGGAGTAGCTTTATCATAATAGCGCAAAAAGGCTTCTTGACAAAGGTCTTCGGCTATGTCCATATCACCTGTTATACGGTATGCAATCCGGAATATTACCGGGAATACTTTTTCGTATATATTTTTAAAACTCTGTAAATCATCTGCTTTCTGCATATAATAACAACTCACCTGTTCCGTTTGTTACACTTTATTCTATTTTTTTCCATCTTGTTCCATCCGGAGTATCCTCAAGGATAATTCCCTGTTTTTTAAGCTCCTCACGCATCGCATCTGCCCTTACAAAATCCTTTCTTCTCCGTGCTTCCTCCCTGTCTCTGATCAGTTGTAGTTGAGCTTCATCGAGCTCTTCCCTCTTTGCTTCTTCCATTCGCAGTCCAAGAACACGATCCATATCCAGGATAATCGCCAATTTCTCTGCGTCTGATAATTCCACATCCTTTACCACACCCCACAAATCCGATAAACACCGGGGAATATTTAAATCGTGGGAGAGGTTTCCGCGAAAAGAATCAATATAACTTTTCCCCTTCTCTCCGATTTCAGATAGTTCTGAAGGAGAAGTCCTCTCTCTAATCTCCTTTACCCGTTCTGTAAGATGCAGTCTGGCTGCTCTTGCCGCCTTCAAGGCTTCTCTGGAAAACTGAAGTTGAACACGGTAATGACCGCCGAGGCAGAAGTATCTGTAATCGAGAGGATCAAACCCCTCTTCTTTTAAATCTTTCAAGGTGATGAAATTACCGGCAGATTTAGCCATTTTATCCTCACCCATAAGAAGAAACTCCCCGTGAACCCAGTAATTTACCCATTTTTTACCTGTAGCTGCTTCCGATTGTGCAATTTCGTTGGTATGATGGACGGGAACAAGATCAATAGCACCGCAATGTATATCAAACTGCTCTCCCAGGTATTTCATGCTCATTGCACTGCATTCTATGTGCCAGCCAGGATATCCCCTCCCCCAGGGAGAATCCCACATCATTGCCTGGTGATCAAACTTTGATCTTGTAAACCAGAGAACAAAATCCCTGGGATTTCTCTTATACTCATCCACCTGAATGCGTGCTCCTGCCTTAAGTTCCTGTTTATCCAGCAGGGCCAGCTTTCCGTAATCGGGAAACCTTTCCACATCAAAGTAGATATTTCCTCCTGCCCTGTAAGTGTATCCCTTCTTTTCGAGTTTTTTTATCAGTTCAATCATATCATCAATATGATCGGTAGCTTTACAGATAACGGTAGGGCTATTTAGATTTAGCTCTTTCATATCATTTAAAAAGGCTTGTGTGTAAAACTCTGCTATCTCCCATACGGACATCTTCTTCTCCCTGGCGGATCTGGTCATCTTGTCTTCCCCCTGGTCGGCGTCGTCTGTAAGATGCCCTACATCGGTTATATTCATTACATGTGTTACCTCATACCCCAGATGTTCCATGGTTCTCCGGAGAATATCCTCGAAGATAAATGTTCGTAGATTACCGATATGTGCAAAGGTGTATACGGTGGGACCGCAGGCATACATCCCTACCTTTCCGTGAGTTATCGGCTTGAATTCCTGCAAAGTTCGGCCTAAAGTGTTGTAAAGATAAAGAGCCATGGTATATTCTCCTTGATTGGATAGTTTTTCTTTATCCGGGCAAGTGTTTGTATTTATTCACACTCTAAGAGAAAATATGAGAAAAATCAATATTAAGAGTATTATGAAATACAATGAACCCATGAGTGAACACACCACCTTCCGGGTAGGTGGTAATGCCGATATATTTTTGCGTCCGCAAAATGTCCCCGAATTGGTCGAGGCAGTTCTTTGGGCTAAAGAACAGAATCTTCCTGTATTCCTGTTAGGTGAGGGAGCCAATATCCTCGTATCGGAGAGGGGGATAAGGGGGATGGTAATCGATACGGGTGCCTTCAGAGACTGTACTTTCGAAGATACCTTATGCATAGCCGGAGCAGGCGTAAGAATAAGTGATGTCTCTTTCGAGGCCATGGAAAAAGCGCTTGCCGGGATGGAGTTTCTCTACTCCATGCCGGGTAGTGTGGGAGGGTCGGTGTGGATGAACGCTCGATGTTACGGAAAGTCGGTATCGGATATACTAGAATATGTGGATTTTCTTGACGAAAATCTCAATACATCGAGATATTATACCCAAAAGGGAGACTTTGGTTATAAAAAATCTCCCTTCCAAAGAACATCCTATATAATTCTAAAGGCTGGATTCAGGCTATCGGCAGGAGAGAGCGGGGAAATTCGCAGCAGGATGGAAAGATATCGAATGGACAGAATAAAAAAGGGGCAGTTTTTGTATCCCTGCGCCGGCTCTGTTTTCAAGAATAACCGTTCATTCGGTAAACCCACTGGAGAGATAATCGATAGTCTTGGCTTTAAAGGATATACACTGGGAGGTGCAAGGGTATCTCCCTATCACGCAAACTTTATCGTGAATACGGGCAGCGCCACTGCAGGGGAAGTCTTATCTCTGATAGAGCTAATTGAGCGGAAAGTGAAGAGACAATTCGGGTTTGAGCTGGAGAGAGAAATCATACTGGTTGGAGATTGGGAGGAAGAAAATGAGAACAGCATATCGAAACGAGATATCGAGTAGCAAAATCAAATATTTACAGCAATACATGCCGGAGTTGAGCCAGGAAGAGATAAAAGAGATCGTTAATGAAATTTCTATATCCGAACTGCTGGAAGGGTGGGATTCCTTATCTTCAGAAGAAACTTTAAAAATATTTCTTAACATGGATCCTTCCAGACGACTCGATCTTTTCAACTCCCTGTCAAATCCCGAACAGGAGAAGCTGCTTGAAGTACTCTCTGTAGAAAATGTAAGAATGCTTTTAAAAGAGATGGAACCGGACGACCTGGCCGATTTTATCCAGTCCGTATCTCCTGAGGTTCGAAAATCCGTCTGGCAGAACTTAAGCGACGAGGCAAAAAGGGAAACCCTTTTTCTGCTTCGTTTTGATGAGGACGATGCCGCAGGGCTTATGACCCCCAGGTATCTGGCGATACGATCGACAATAACAGTTGCTCAGGCGATTAACTTTATCCGTAAAGGGACCGCAGAAGTGGAGACCATTTACTATATTTATGTGGTGGATCGTCTTAAGCGTCTCATGGGAGTCGTATCTCTACGCAGGCTTCTCTCTTCACCGGACGACCGGGTAATAGAGGACATAATGCAGAGAGAAACGATAACCGTAAGAGAAGATACCGACCAGGAGGAGGTGGCTAAGATTCTACAAACTTACGATCTTATAGCTCTGCCTGTCGTGGATCACTATAACCGCCTGCTCGGGATCATCACCATCGATGATGTGCTGGATGTAATACAGGATGAACAGACCGAAGATGTATATAAGATGGGTGCAATGGGCGGTAGCCCCGAGCGATACCTCGATTCTTCTATATGGAAGCTTGTTAGAAAAAGAATTCCATGGCTCATAATTCTCTTGATTCTGGGTACTGTAACCACAAACGTAGTTCACCACTACGAATCTCTTATTCTCGGTGCCGCCTTTCTTTTTATATTTATGCCTGTTATAACTCAAACCGGAGGAAACTCGGGCAATCAGTCTACCACGCTAATGGTTCGCGGGCTGGCTACTGGAGAGATTCATTTCAGGAATATCGGAAAAATTATTATAAAAGAAATACTTGTAGGTATTATGATGGGTCTTTGCACAGGAGCAGTGATAATGATAAGGAGCTTCTTTCTCCCACCCGGAGTTGATATAACGCAGGCAATAACCATCGGGGTGGCCCTTGCTTTTGTAGTACTTTTTTCCACTTTGATCGGTGCGCTTGCACCCCTTGTCTTTCACAGACTGGGGCTGGATCCTACGGTCATGTCCGCACCCCTCATCGCAACGGTTATAGATGTTTGCGGACTAACGATCTACTTTGAAACCGCCCGCCTGCTTCTGGGGCTGTAAGATAGTTATTAGCTCTATCCTCCCTGCATCTTCCATCCCATGCTGAAATCAAAAAAATCAGTGGGATTTTCGAAAATCCGGTCAGCTACCTTTATGCCTTCCCTGGTATAGAGAGAAAAAAATATTGAGCCTGTCTTCAGGCGCAGGTCAATCCGAAAACGCCCGTTTATCTCAATCTCTTTCCCTGCATCGATCGAAGAGGAAATATTAAAATTAAACGGATCCGGAGAGAGAAGAAGATCTCCCTTATATGTAATACCGAAAGTTCCGATGTTAGTCCGTATGACACCGACTTTAAGAGTAATTCCCGCCTTCTTTCCAGTAAACTTAAGCTCCTCTTCTATTTTCTCTTCCATAAGAATATCGCCTGTCGGCAGTAAGGAATACTTCCTCCTCCAAAGAGGCGTGCACATAAAAAAACCTGCCTTTATTTTCGGTTTAAAAGAATAACTTAACTCTGATTTTCTGTAGGGGGAGGGAACAGGAGAAAGTCTTAAAAGTTTTCCCGCAAACTCAAAACCTGGTTCTACTGCAGAATCGGGAAACAGGTTGAGCGCACCACCACCGGCAAGTTCCTCTTCCGGGTATCCTCCTTCGGGAAGCCAATATTCCGGCGAGCTTCCCCCCGCAAAAAGCGCCGTGGAAAAGAGCTTTGATATATAGGACATGTATACCCGCGTGAATACACCGGGAGAAAGATGATTTCCTCCTGACAGAGCACCTGCGAGTGATATACTATAATTACTAACTTCAATCTGCACTTTTCCGCTTGCTGAAAGAATATATCCGTCTGTAAGAAACGGAGTTGACAAAAACCAGGTATCCTCTTTGGCGTTTACCGATGGACCGTGTTTGTATTCTGTAAGAACCAGCAACGAGTCCATTCGAATAAAATCATAAGGATTTATTTTAAACAGACCTCCTGCTGTACAGTCTTCCTCGCCCCTCTTTCTCATAAAAAAAAGCATAAAATGCTCAGGTACAACCGATAATACTGCCCCGTATCTTCCAACGGGTGAGAGCGAGGTATCCAGACCGATCCCTGTTTCCTCTGTGAATACAGAAGAACCCGGAGAGTATCCATGGGGCCTCTCCCACTCTTTAAGAAAACCATCGGTTTTAAGCGGACCGTAGGTAAAGACATGTGAAGAAAAACCCAGTCCGTGTATTGTGGAATTATTCCCATTTCTTATCTCGGTGGCAAGAAGTTTTAAGCCTCCGTATTCGAAGAGAATGCGACTCTCCAGATTTTCCGAATCGGTAAACCGGGAGGTGATCTCTCCTTTCCACTTTCCGTTGAAAGGAGGGAAATTACAAAAACTCCTCTCCGCTAACACGAGCAAAACAAGAAGAACAAAACCTGTCCTGACAGTCTTCTCTATCATGGGTAACACTTCTATTTTTCTAAACAGGTCTTTTAAGCATTCTGCTTCAAGTGATAGCCTTTCTACCTTTATTAATCTTGATGTTCCCTCCGATTCATGCAAAACTGCATAAAAAGAAAGCGCGATCTTTGTCTAAAATCTTTCGGGAGGATTTAAGATGGTAATTATGACCCTTAACTGCGGTAGTTCTTCTGTTAAGTATCAACTCTACGATTGGAAAGAGAGAGAGATACTGGCCAAGGGGATTGTAGAGAGGGTTACTACCGAAGGCTCCTTTATAAGGCATTTTGCGAAGGGAGAACGATCTTTAGCAAGGGAGAAGGACTGCCCTACCCATAGAGATGCAATTGAGCTGATCATTCAGACCATAACAGACCTGGAGTACGGCGCCATCGGCAGTCTTGGTGATATAAAAGCAGTGGGTCATCGTGCGGTTCATGGGGGTGATAAGTTTGCCAAATCTGTCATAGTAGATGATGTTTTTAAGAAAACCTTTGAATCGCTTTCCGACCTTGCTCCACTTCACAACCCTGCAAATCTTACCGGAATAGAAGCGGCAGAGGAGATTCTTCCGGAGGCTGTCCATTGCGCCATAATGGATACCGCCTGGCATCAGACAATGCCCCAAGAAGCCTATCTGTACGCCCTTCCTTTCGAGTGGTACAGTAAGTACGGGGTAAGGAGATATGGATTTCACGGTACTTCCTTTCTCTATACGGCAAAAAGAGCTTCGGTGTTACTCGGGAAAGACCCTTTCAAAACAGATCTCATCATAGCCCACATCGGTAATGGAGCGAGCATAAATGCCGTTAAAGATGGAATCTCGGTGGATACATCCATGGGCCTTACCCCCCTGGAAGGTCTTATTATGGGTACCCGTTCCGGAGATATAGATGCGGCCATACCCTTCTACATTATGCGAATGACCGCAATGAAGCCGGAAGAAGTGGAAACAGTACTTAACAAGAAAAGCGGTGTTCTGGGTATCACGGAGAAATGGGTCGATAGAAGGGACGTTGAGGAGGCCTCAAGGGACGGAGACGAGAGGGCCAGGCTTGCCATCGAGATGGAAGGTTACAGGATAAAAAAATATATCGGCTCTTACTATGCTGTTCTTGGTAAACCCGATGCACTGGTTTTTACGGCGGGAGTGGGAGAGATGGCGCCGATCATAAGAGAGAAAGCTATTGAGGGTCTGGAGGATCTGGGTATAAAGCTGGATAGGCAGAAGAATAATTTGTCTAAAACCAGAAACGCAGAAACATTGATTTCCACTCCCGATTCAACCGTCAAAATATTCGTTATTCCTACAGATGAAGAGCTGGTAATGACCGAAGATACTCACGCCCTTCTTGAAGGCAACTATGATGTGCATACCAGCTTCGAATACACTTTCCAGAGAAAAGATTATAGAAATAAGGAGCGGGAGGCGGCTTTGCAGGATGAGATACGCATAAATCCGGAACTTGAATCTATTATCGTCAGGCCAGGAGGTTAAAGATATGAAGGCTGTTCAAATCGATAAACACGGAGGGCCTAAGGTACTTAGAATCTGCCAGTTACCCGCACCCAAATCGGCCTCAGGAGAGGTCTTAATAAAGCAGAAAGCGGTGGGAGTCAATTTTATGGATACCTACCACCCTTCAGGACTCTACCCCGTTTAACTACCTGCAGTTATCGGACTCGAAGGCTCTGGTATAGTAGAATCTTTAGGAGAAGGGGTTACGGGCATTGCAGCCGGAGATCGGGTGGCTTATGCTGGTATTTCTTCGGTACTGTTTCCACAGGTGAGAAGGTCGAAATAGCCAGAGAGGCAGGGGCAGATGAGATAATCCTCTATACAGAAAGGGATTTCGCAGAAGAGGTAAAAAGGCTTACCAAAGGGAAGGGTGTAGATGTAGTTTACGATTCTGTAGGGAAAATGACATTTTACAAGAGTCTCGAATGCCTGCGGCCTCTGGGGTATA
>QNBH01000089.1 GCA_003645645.1 Spirochaetota bacterium
TATAATAACAGTGTTGTCAATATTTTATCATAGATTGGAGGATCGATCATGAAGAAAAAAACTTCTCTTCTCTCAGGATGAATACAATATACGGATAAAAAAAGTAGAAGAGAGGATTGATGCCTCCAGTATAGAGGTCGTTCTGACCATGGACCCTGCAAATATGAATTATATTACCGGCTACGATGGTTGGTCCTTTTATGTACATCAAGGAATTATTATCAGCCTGGACTCTGATGAGCCCCTCTGGTTCGGAAGACAGCAGGACAGCAACGGTGCAAGAATCACTACCTGGTTAAAAGAGGAAAATATAAATGGTTACCCGGACGAATAATTCCAATCCAGGTATACCCATACCATGAATTATGTGGCGAATCTGTTTAAAGAAAAGGGGTGGCACAAAAAAATGATAGGTCTGGAGATGGATAATTACTGGTTTTCTGCAAAGTGCTATACACTGCTGCTTACCGAATTACCGCAGGCTTCTTTTTTGGATGTAACAAATCTTATAAACTGGATCAGAACTGTAAAATCTCATAAAGAAATAGAGTATATGAGGCAGGCGGCAAGAATATGCGAGAAGGCAATGCAGAGGGCTATCGATAATATCGAAGCAGAAAGATGGGAGAAGGATGCAGCAGCAAAAGTGGTGGAAGCTCAAATTGCAGGTACAGATGATTACGGAGGCGATTCTCCGGCCATATTCCCCATAATGCCTTCGGCGGAAAGAACCAGTACAGCCCGTCTTACCTTCGATCCGGACAGGAAATATCAGAAAGGAGACGTGGTGCTACTGGAGATTGCAGGTGCACGCTATCATTATCACGCACCTCTGTCCCGTACCGTATATCTCGGAAAACCACCTGCAGATCTTAAAAGAGTGGCAGATGTAGTGGTGAATGGATTGAACAGGACTCTCGAGTTTATAAAGCCGGGTGTAACCGCAGAAGAAGTTGAAGCCAGATGGAGAGAATCACTTAAGGGTAGCGGTGTGGAAAAACCTTCCAGGGTTGGTTATGCCTTTGGCCTTAATTATGTACCTGACTGGGGGGAACACACCGTAAGCCTTAGACCCGGAGACAAGAGCATACTTAAACCGGGGATGACTATACACTTCATGCCAGGTATCTGGCTTGAAAATTACGGATTTGAATGCAGTGAACCATTTCTCGTTACAGAGACAGGCTGTGATAAGTTTATCGAGTTTCCGCAGGTGCTTCTTACTAAATAAGCCCAGCGCGGCATAGCCGCAGATGTTTTTTACTAAATGAGCATAAAGAAGAACACCGAACCAGGTGCATTTCCTTGATATTAATCAAGACTGTGCAGAAAAACCGGTGCGATTAGATTCTCTACAGGTGCGTGATCATCTGTGAGTATTATATTCCCGTTTCGATTTTGTATCTCTCGTAACTCAGATTCGGGAATACGGTTGGCTGTTATCACCTCACTATCAGGATCGAAAAGAAGAGGTAAAGAAAAAGGTTCGTTTCCGGCCACAAGCACAAAGGTAGAACGGGAATCGTAGTTTAGATTGGCAGAACTATATACTGCCACATACGGAAATACTTCCTCCAGAGTGAGGCTGTAGGCACTTAAGAACTTCCCTATGGAAAAGATATCTATAGAGTTAACCAGGAGTAAACCGTCCGGAGCGAGAACATCCTTTATCTCCTGTGCAAACTCCCTTGTAGTCAAATGGTAGGGGATGGAAAAAGAATCAAACACATCGAGATAAACAATATCGTAGTGTTTCTTACCCCGAATACTGCGAACATAGTTCCTGGCGTCGGTAATAATAATTGTTAAACCTGTATTTTCCGGGATATCAAAAAATCGATGAGCCACCCGGATTACCTCGGGATCAATTTCTACAACCTCGTTCTCGCTTAAAGGGTAGTGCCTTTCCAGATAATAGGGAAAAGTGAGTGCACCTCCTCCGAGCGTCAGGGTGGTAAACTCACTCTCCTCGAGCCGATTTTCAAGAAAATAACCGGTCAGTATTTTAAAAACTCTCTCGTATTCGTAGAGCAGATTGTCAGGGTTACCGGGTTCATACCGATTATGTATGAGTCCATCCATAATAAGTACCCTCTCCCTTTCATCTTCTTCAACCTTGATATGGGAGTACATGGAGTCGGTTTCGAAAAGAATCCTGTCTTTTCCTCCGGCTAGGGCAAATAGATTTGTGGATGTTTCTGTAATAGTCAATAGATATAGCATGGTGATAATCGTAACCCAGGCTAGAGCGAGGGTATTTTTTGACCTTAGAAGTAACGAGAGAAGTGCAATGGTTCCTGCTACAAGGAAGATCACGGCTCGAATCCCCAGCAGCGGAACGAGAACAAAGCCCGATAGGAATGTACCCACAATACTTCCTGCAGAACCCGCTGCATAGATGCCTCCCACTGTGTTTCCTATTCTTATGCTCATCTCCAGTGCATATTTGGCCATTACAGGTGAGATGGTTCCCAGTGCAGTGGAAGGAAGGAAGAAGAGAAATGCAATCACTGCAACCGAACGGAATACAATAGCTGCAGTTACAGTGGAGAAACTGCTGATTGTTAAAATATATCCGACCAGAAAATCAAGCAGTATGATAAGAAGGGTAAGAGCCGAGGCTAATAACAATAAAAGAGAGGCGGTTCTCCTGGGATTGAACCTATCGGCCAGTCGTCCGCCAATATAATTCCCCAGGCTGATTCCACCCAGCACAATGCCGATGATGCCGGTCCATGTGTAGAGAGAGTTACCGAAGTACTTGGCCACAACTCTACTGGCAACCAGCTCTACAATCATTATACCCATGCTGCTTATAAAAACCACTACATGAGGAACATAATTCTTTACCCTTTCCATATACCTGTTCGATGATAAAGACCTTCACCGGGGAAGTCAAGCAAAGTAAGGTAAGGAGTTACACTTGACACCATTGTGATCTCTATTTACCATTCTTGATACCAGAGAATGCAGCAGTTCTTCTTTAAGCGGTATCCACTGCTTGTGCAATCCAATTAAAATAACCGGAGGTATCTTTGATTGGAAAAACAAAAGAGAATACAAGAACTCTATCCGAACGTGCAAGAATAGGAATTGCAAACAGGGGGGAGCCGGCATTACGGTTCATACGCGCTGTAAGGGAGTGCAATAATTACAGGCATACCGATTTCAAGACCGTGGTTTTCTATCTTGATATAGATAAGGATGCCCCCTTTGTTCAGGAAGCCCATATAGCAATCCCTCTTTCCATGCTCGACGGATACAATCCCAAAAACAGGGGAGCGGTGTACCTGGATAAAAAATTGTTGATTCAGGGCATTCAAAAAGCCGGGTGTGAGGCTGTATGGGTGGGTTGGGGGTTTCTCTCCGAAGACCCGGGTTTTGTGAGTATGGTGGAAAATGAGGGGTTTGTGTTTATCGGTCCCGACTCCAAATCCATGGCTCTTCTCGGAGATAAAATCGAAGCTAAAAGATTGGCGGAAAAGACAGATGTTCCAATAGTACCCTGGAGCGGAAAGCCGGTTCATTCAACAGCAGAGGCAAGGGAGGTGATAGATAGAATAGGCTATCCATGTATAGTTAAGGCGGCAAATGCAGGAGGAGGCAGGGGAATAAGGGCTGTGCGCACAGGCGAAGAGCTCGAAGGCAGATATAAGTCAGCCAGAGATGAGACCGTAAGGGTTACAGGAGGAGATACTGTTTTTATAGAGAAGCTCGTGCAAGATGGCAGGCATCTTGAGGTTCAGGTTCTGGCCGACAAGTATGGTAATGTATCTACCTTTGGGGTACGGGATTGTTCCGTTCAGAGGCGAAACCAGAAAATAATTGAAGAGACTCCCCCGCCTTTTTTAACAGAGAAAGAGATTAGAGAAATGGAGAGTGCTGCTTCCAGACTAATTAGCGCTTCCGGATATCAAAGCGCCGGTACCGTGGAGTTCCTCTACGATATAAGGGAGAAGAAGTTCTATTTCATGGAAGTAAATACAAGGTTGCAGGTAGAACACCCCATTACCGAAGAGTTGTACGGGATCGATCTTGTCCAGGGGCAAATACTTGTCGCCATGGGTGAAGTCATCGAAGAGGTGGAGAAGTTACCCCGGGGCAGCGTAATAGAAGCCCGTCTCAATGCCGAGGACCCTGACCGGGAGTTCTCTCCTTCTCCCGGTAAGGTAACACTTTTCAAACCTCCTGCAGGCCCGGGTATAAGGGTAGATTCGGGAATACAGGAGCACATGCTTATACCTCAGGAGTTCGATTCGATGATAGCAAAGATTATCTCTCGGGGCAGGGACAGAGGTGAGGCCATCTCGAGACTTAAAAGAGCACTTGAGGAGATGCAGATAAGAATAGAGGGAGGTACCACCAACAGGGCTTTTCTTCGACAACTGCTGGAAAATCACAAGTTCCTCTCAGGGGGGGTAAATACCAGATTTGTAGATGAGTTGTTAAGGGAAAGAGAGGAGGTAATCACACGAAACAGATGGGATTTAGCCCTTATGGCCACTGCGGTGGAGAAGTATCTTTCTGCAATAAACTATGAGCTTACAAACTTTAAACAACAGTTAGCCTGGAACGGTCAACCGAGAGACATACATCCACCCGAAGGTATTCAAATTACGCTGATTGCTCAGGGGAATCCCTACAAATTGCTGGTAAAGGCCGTAGGGGATAATTATTTTCATATCGAATGCGGAGGGGAGACTTTTGCCATCTGCTATCAGAAACAGCCGTACGAATCCCAGTTGATATACAGGGGAGAGAGACACAGAATACAGCCGGTTGAGCGGGGAGACACCCTTCAATGCGAGATCGACGGCATACCCTATATACTGGATGTGGAGTCAAGAGGCCAGGTTCGTGCTCCATCACCCTCGATCGTGCTGGGAATCGATGTAGAGCCCGGAGATGAGGTGGAGAAAGGGACAGTACTCCTTACATTGGAAGCAATGAAGATGGAGATGATCGTTTCGGCCCCCGAATCGGGTACAGTTAGAGAAGTTTTAGTTAAACCGGGAGAACAGGTTACAGCCGGGCAGATACTCATCCGACTCGAAGAGAAAAAAACAGAAGAAGAGGGAAGTGGAATTAGGAGAAAGAGGATTAGTTTTGATTCAAACGATCAAACCCCGGAAGATAGATGGGATATGCTGAGCAGGGAGCTCAAGGCGACATTTCTCGGTTATGATCATCGTAAAGACCAGGAAGGTATAATCGATGACATGCTCTATTTTGCAAAAACACATCCAAACTTCAGAGATGCTTTATTTGAAAATCTCTTCACTGCAATACGGATCTATGGCGATATCGAAATTCTCTTCTCCACATCTCCCGTTCATACAGAAGGGTTTGCCCGAACAGTCTCTTTCAGAGAGCTCTTAAGCCACTATTTTCGCAGGGAAGTGGAAAGAGAGAAGGGGCTTTCCGAAGAGTTTATAAGATACCTCAAGAAGGCACTTAAATGGTATTACCCGGGGGAGAATCTCAATACCGATGATGAAAGAACTGCTTTATTCAGAATGTATAAGTCTCATGCAGAACTTGAGCAGAAACAACAGCTGCTCAAGAGAACCTTATTTGCAATCGAAGATTTTTCCGTGCCGCTTGAATATCATGATGAACTATCCAATGCTCTGGATCAAATTGCCGTTCTTACGCAGATGCAGGCACCTTCCATTGCAGATGTGGCCATACATGCCCGCTATATACTTGTGGATCGTTCGATAATAAAAACTCTAAGGGCTGAGAAACGGGCCAAAGTAGGACGAATTCTGGATTTAATTCTTAAATACAGAAACAATGATGTAAAAAGTAATAGACACTTAATAAACATAACCGATACGGGACATCATGTTCTTCCTGAATTGATACATCTTGCCCTTGAAGAGAGGGGGGAGAAGAGAAAGCTGGCCTTCGAAATCCTGGCCAGAAGATTTACCAGAGACAGGGAGTTTATCAGGGGAGACTTCTCAGGAGGCGAGGAAGAGTATCTGTATGTGGCAATAAGTGAGAATAAGAAGAAAGAAAGAAAATATTCAACTGTCCTTGTTGTAACAGATGAGAGAAACTTCGAGTCTGGTTTGAACAAACTTACACACCCTTTAACCTCCCCCTTGGCAGAAGAGAAAGATAGAGAAATTATTTTACTGATCAGGGGCGAATCGAGAGAATCTGATCATCCGAAGTTTTTAAAATCAATAGAAGAAACGCCGATTCAATGCAACTGGTTTTCACTTGCTCTTGTCTCCAACGAGGGGAGACAGTCCTACTATACCTTCTATCCAGGTGAAGAGAACAGACTCGAAGAGCTGGTCTGTATCAGAAACATCAATCCCATTCAATACAGAGAGTTGAGAGTTCACAGGCTGAGGCACTTCGACCTGAAACAGCTCTACTCAACCGAATCTGTGTTTCTCCTCCTTATGACAGCAAAGGATAATCCGAGAGATGAAAGGCTGATTGCACTTGTGGATGTGCCTACTGCCCGAATGGAGGTTGACGAGAAGGGTACAATCAGAAGAATGGTCGCCCTGGAAAATGTATTTATGGATGCCGTTTACAATATGAGAGCGGAGCAGGCAAAGAGAAAGAGGAGACTCTACTGGAATCGAATTGTAATCCACATGAGGGCGGTGTTGAATGCCAATCTCAAACAAATCAGGGATTATGCGGGAAAGCTGGCGGTGCGGGCAGAGGATCTGGGTATTGAAAAGCTGGTAGTTTACTCCCGTCGCCCCGCACAGAACGGTCAAGGAGTGGAGGAGATCGAGCTTGATTTCGAGAATATCTCAGGAACAAACTTTACTCTCCGGGGCAGAGCACCGTCCTCAGAACCGATGAAACCGATGGATGAATACGTTGCAAAAATAGTGAGGGCAAGACAGAGAGGCTCGATTTATCCTTACGAGATTATAAAAATGATTACCCACAGTGGATATCAGGTAAAGGAGGAGTTTCCCCGGGGAGATTTTGAGGAGTTCGATATAAAGGTGGATGGGGAAAGCGGAAAACAGGAAATTATCCCGGTTAAGGGCAGAGCCTTCGGATACAACGAATCGAACGTTGTTTTCGGCATAATAACCAACTATCTTGACACCCATCCCGAAGGCATCAAAAGGGTATTGATCCTTTCGGATACAACCAGGGATATGGGTTCTCTTGCCGAGGGAGAGTGTCGAAGAATAAATGCAGCCATCGATCTGGCGGAAGAGAGGAGAATACCCGTGGAATGGCTTCCAATATCCGCGGGAGCTCGAATAGAAATGGAAAGCGGAACGGAGAATCTGGATTGGACTGCAAGAACTCTAAAAAGAATAATAGATTTTACTCAAAGGGGGGGAGAAATCAACATAATCGTTGCAGGTATCAACGTGGGTGCACAATCTTACTGGAATGCGGAAGCCACCATGCTTATGCACACCAGGGGGGTTCTCATAATGACAGAGGATGCCGCCATGTTGCTTACCGGTAAAAAAGCTCTGGATTTCTCGGGAAGCGTTTCGGCAGAGGATAATATTGGTATAGGCGGACTTAAGCGCATAATGGGACCGAACGGGGAGGCTCAAATTCCCGCTTCCAATTTGTATGAAGCCTATACGGCGCTGTTTCGACATTACAGCCTTACATACGTTAAACCAGGAGAGATCTTTCCTTTAAGGCTTAAAACGGAGGATCCTTTCGACAGGGATATCAGCAAGACCCCCTATAATGATCAAGCGGGACAGGGTTTTTCCACTATAGGAGATATTTTTAGCATAGAACTGAACCCTGATAGAAAAAAGCCCTTCGATATGCGTCAATTGATGAAAGCGGTGGTTGATCATGATACAGCCCCGCTGGAGAGGTGGGGAGATATGCAGGATGGGGAGACCGCAATAGTTTGGGAGGGGAGGCTTGGTGGATATAGTATAGGTTTGATAGGTATAGAGAGTAAATCTCTTACCCGAATAGGGGAAGTTCCTCACGACGGACCCGAAACCTGGAGCGGAGGCACCCTTTATCCATTGTCATCCAGGAAGGTGGCCAGGGGTATAAATGCCTTCAGCAGCAGGGTTCCTGTGGTAATGCTTGCGAATCTTTCGGGATTTGATGGTTCACCGGAGTCTCTGCGTAAACTGCAACTCGAGTTCGGAGCCGAAATAGGTAGGGCTGTTGTAAACTTCAAAGGACCCTTCATTTTTGTGGTTACCGCCAGATACCACGGTGGAGCCTATGTGGTTTTCTCAAAATCTCTTAATCCCCATCTTCATGTCGTGGCTCTGGAAGGAGCCTACGCATCGGTTATAGGTGGTGCACCTGCTGCTGCAGTGGTCTTCCCAAGTCTGGTGAGGAAAGAGACCTACTCCGATCCACGGATAATAGAAGCACAGAAAAAGCTTAAAGAGGGTACGGAGATCAGCCAGAGCGAATACGATCGGCTTTTCTACAATGTGCACACGGAAAAGCAGAAAGCTCTAGCCCGGGAATTCGATAGTATACACTCTGTTGAGAGGGCAAAGAAGGTGGGCTCTATCGATCGGATAATCTCTCCCTCGGTTTTACGTCCCTACCTGGTGCAAAAAATAGAAGAGGGGATGAAAGCCTTCAAAGAGAGCCTTTGAAACCAGGCGAAATATCAGGACGATTGTGCTTTTAAAAAGAGAGAGTCTTGTATGGGAGCCCTCTACACTTCAATTTTAATGTCACCCGTATACTGTTAATAGAAAAAACGCATTGTCCCGTTTTTTTCTAGATTTAAAAATTTCTTTCTTGACAGCTAAAAATACCTGTGCAATAATATTAGAAAAGTTCAAATAAAAAATTATTGTTCAATTATTATAACATAAAATGAATTATATGATAGTAAATTAAAGAGTGAGGTTGAATCGTTGAATATTCATGACATTCAAAATTATATCAAAAGCATCGGCTTACCTGGCAGGGATCTATACGAAATTCCCGATTCGAAAAAGCTCTTCCCCGACAGTGCCCATTATCGTATAGAAATCGCCGGAATAGAGAGAGCTTCCACCATGGAAGCCATGATCAAAGAATCGGATAGGAGAGGAGTTCCCGTCCACCGGGCCATCGCTACCGTGGGTGGTTCAATTTTCTGTGATTTTCAGGAACTAAGAGATATGTCCATTATGGCCAGAGAAGCGGGTATCGAGGTCATTGCTACCCTGGGTCCTAGAAAAACCTGGGATCCCGGCTCCAAGGAGTTTATGGGGAAAGAGGGAATGATGCAGGGATTCAAGCTGAGAGGATCGGACAACCTTTCTTATTGGCTGGCAGATATGATCAGGTGTATCGAGGCCGGCTTCAGAGGTTTCCTTGTATACGATGAAGGTGTTTTGTATGTTGTTAATAAAATGAGAGAGGACGGGATAATCCCATCAAATACAATCTTTAAGTTTTCGGTTTTCGGAGGTCATAGCAATGCTGCAGGTTTAAAATTGCTGGAAAGTCTTGGAGCCAATTCTGTAAATCCCATTTCGGACCTATCGCTCCCTATCCTTGCAGGATTGAGGAGTGCGGTGGATATTCCTTTGGATATTTACATTATAATAGTAGATTCTTTTGGCGGTACCTTCAGACCTTATGAGGCAACCGAGATAGCGAGAGTGGCTTCTCCCTGTTATTTTAAGTTTGAACCTGGCACCTCTGAGGCCGAGATTTATAAGCCATGGGTATCCGAGAGTTGGCATAGAGACTTTATTCGCGAAAAAATAAAGATCGCTTCGATCGTGGTCGAGCTCATGGAGAAACATGCACCGGAAATTAAATTATCTCCAAAGAAGGCAGACGATCTGTCTTTACCCGAAGGGTGAGTCAGGCAAGCCTGTTTATAGGGGCACTTATAAATGATCAAAGTAGCACCTGCATTGCAGGAGCTAATAAAATTTTAAGAAGGAGGAGAAGTGACGAGAAAAGTTGTAGGCGCAGTAAGTATTGTTTTTCTGCTGTTAACAGGCGGAGCTGTTTTTGCAGGAGGGAAAGCAGAAACCAAAACAACCGCAGAACCTTGAAAGGTGCAGACAACTCTTGAAAGGGCTCGGAGTCAGGGCTTTATCAGGGTTGGCTTTGCAAATGAAGCTCCCTTTGCTTACGCAACGTCTGTGGGTGAACTTACCGGAGAATCTCCGGAAATTGCCAAGGTAATCTTTGAGAGGATTGGTATACCGGAAGTTGTGGGAGTACTTCCCGAATGGGCGGGTTTGATTCCTGGATTAAACGCCGGAAGGTTCGATGTAATCGCAGCAGGAATGTTTATAACCCCGGAGAGATGCAAACAAGTTGCTTTCTCAAAGCCTACCTATAGACTCGGCCAGGCGTTTCTCGTACAGGCAGGTAATCCAAAGAATCTGCACAGCTATGAAGATGTAGCAAAAAATCCAGATGTGAAACTCGGTGTTATGGCTGGTGCAGTGGAAGCAGGATATGCGAGGGATGCAGGAATCCGGGAGGAGCAGATAGTCGTGCTTCCCGATCAAGGGAGTATGCTGGCTGCGGTTAAATCGGGAAGGGTTGATGCGTGTGCTTTGACGGCCCTCTCCATTCAGGACATGGCCGAGAGAGGCGGGCCGGAAGTAGAAAAGGCAAGACCCTTTACCACGCCGGAAGGGGTGGTAGGTTACGGTGCCTATGCCTTCCGAAAAGAAGATAAAGACCTTCTTGAAGCCTTCAACATGGAGCTTACAAAGTTCATCGGCACAAAAGAGCATCTCGATCTTGTAAGACCCTTCGGGTGGACGGAGGCGGAACTTCCCGGGGAGGTAAACGTGGAGGAGCTCTGCAAAGGCAATTGATATCTCAAAGTTTTGTTATAACAAAAAGAAAAATAACCCGTGCCCGGAATGGATTTAAAAAATTCAAAAACCGGGGCACGGGTTTTCAGGATGAGGGTAGAGGAATGTTAGAGTTTCTGCCTCTCCTGTTAAAGGGAGCAGTAGTTAAAGTAGAGGTAACTCTTCTAGCTTCGATTCTTGCTGTTGTAATGGGATTTCTTGCGGGGTTTGCTAAACTATAGAAATTTGCCCTGCTGCGTTATATAGCCACCGTTTATGTGGAGATTTTTCGAGGAACATTTGCACTGGTACAATTATTCTGGATTTATTTTGTTCTTCCCTTTTTCGGAATAGTGATAACAGCCTTTCAAGCAGGAGTACTTGCACTCGGCTTAAATATTGGTGCATACGGTTCCGAAGTGGTCAGGGGGACAATTCGCTCTGGAAATCACCCCGGTACTCCTTAAAGCTTCCCTTGTAACACTGCAGGCTGTATTTATCGGATATTCCATGGCCCTTATTCTGGGTCTTGTTCTTGCTATTTTAAGACGAAGTAAGAAAAGATTTGTTTCCCTGGCCGTGGGATGGTTCATTGAGTTTATAAGAAGTACACCCCTTTTGATTCAACTGTATTTCATGTACTTCGTTTTTCCGAGCTTCGGTGTCAGGCTTCCTGCTCTCGTCACGGGAATTATCGGACTTGGTTTACACTACAGTTGATACACCTCTGAAGTCTACAGGGCAGGTCTTGAAAATGTGCCAAAAGGACAGTGGGAGGCCGGAAGAGCTCTCAATTTTCCTGTGCTAACCCTGTACCGCAAGATCATTATACCTCAGGCTATTCCCAACATTGTTCCTGCTCTAGGGAACTATCTGGTGGGAATTATAAAGGATTCACCACTTATGTCTGCATTTGCTGTGGTGGAAATCATGCAAAGAGCAAAAATTATAGGTTCCGTAACGTTTCGCTATTGTTGGGGCAAGCGGCTCCGGAAAATCCACTCTTCTTCGCATCCTGATGACACTTGGGAAACCCGATTCCGGTTACATAGAAGTGGACGGTGATTTTCTCTGGCACATTCAGGGAAACGGAAAGATTGTTCCTGCCGATGAGAAACACTTAAGAAAGATGCGGTCCAAAGCAGGAATGGTATTTCAACAATTCAACATATTTCCCCACATGAAGGTACTGCAAAATGTAACAGTTGCTCAGATGCATGTTCTGGGATTGAGTAAGGAGGAGGCGGAAGAAAGAGCGTTGGAGCTACTGGAAATGGCAGGAATGGCAGATAAGATCCACTCATATCCGATTCAACTCTCCGGCGGCCAGCAGCAGAGAGTTGCAATTGCCAGGGCACTGGCCATGCGCCCAAAGATTCTCCTGTTTGACGAGGTAACTTCTGCACTCGATCCGGAACTCGTTGGGGAGGTTCAAAGAGTATTTAGGGATCTTGCATTCAAACACAGCTATACCATGCTGATAGTTACCCATGAAATGGGATTTGCCCAGGAGGTGGCGTACAGAGTTTGTTTTTTCGACAGAGGACAGATACTTGAACAGGGGCCGCCTGAGCAGATATTCACAAACCCAAAGGAAGTGAGAATGCGTGAGTTCCTGAGGGCTGTAATAGAGAGAAAGTAAACAACCACCGGCAAAGCCTAAGGCTTTGCAAGCCCTGCAAGGGCTAAGTAATTTCTGCTTTGCAGAAATTACTCAGGTGGTTGAAATATTTTATAGTGAGGGTACCAATGGGTGCAGAACAGTTTTTCCCGGATGAAGAGTACAGTACAAGATTAAGACGTTTGCGAGAGTGTATGAGAGAGAAAGCTTTTGATGTACTGCTGGTCTCAAGTCCTGAAAATATTTTTTATCTCACCGGATTGAGCCATCAAGGCCATTTTGCCTATCAGATGTTGCTAGTACCAATCGAAGAAGAAATGATCCTGATCACAAGAGCGATGGAAAAGGTAGTGGTCGAAGACCAGGTGCTTCCAAGAGCCAGATGGTTCGGGTTTGCAGATCATGAGGATCCAGCCCGTTTTACTGTAAAGATTCTGGAGAAGGAGGGGTTTGAGAAGGCAAGGTTGGGAATAGAGAAGGATCACATGTTTCTCCCCCCGAAGATAGCAGAGGGTATTATTAACGGTTTCCATAAGGCTTTATGGAAAGATGCTTCGGGAATTGTGGAAGAGTTAAGGATGGTAAAATCGCCGAGAGAGATCCTCTATATACGGGAACTGCAAGAATAACCGACAGGGCCATACAGGCCTCTATCGATACTGCGGGAGAGGGGGTAAATTTGAGAGAAATAGCCGCCGAGACCTACCGAGAAATGATCAGGGCGGGAGGCGATTATCCGGGATTTGTCCCCCTTATTCGATCAACTCCAACACTGGGCGAGGAGCATGAAACGTGGACCGACTATACACTTAAAGCGGGTGATCCACTTTTTGTGAATGTAGGCGGGTGCAAACGCCACTACCATGCACCGGCTACATGGATTCTCTACATCGGATATGCTCCAAGAGGTACGGAAGAGATGGAGAAATTGTGTCTTCAGTCGGCGGAAGCAGTTAAAGAATCCCTTCGCCCCGGAGTAACTTCAGGAGAAGTTTATCAGGCATGGCAGAACGTAATAGATAGAGCGGGGCTTTCCCATTACAGGAGACATCACTGTGGGTATGCCCTGGGAATTGGGTTTCCTCCTAGCTGGGTGGGAGGCAGCAGGGTGGTGGGTCTCGCTCCTGGAAACAAATTGGTGCTTAAACCGGGGATGGTGTTTCATCATGGGGAAATACTGGATATACTTCACGATGCAGGAGCGGGAGTGGATAGGGATAAACAGATAGCTCGTTTTCCCTCTTACCTGGTAGAAGAATGCATCGGAAGAATGACTTCCAGGTTTACATTTTATGCCAGAAGGCCGGAACACTGTCTCGATATGAACGGAATGGATACCTACTTCAGCGGTCCCAATACCGCAGTCAATATTATAGACTTAAATGGTAATCTTCGGCCTGCAACTACCGGGGATGGGGAGAAATTTTCAAGACTTTAGGATGTGCTTTCCAATTATGATATAGGTACTTCAGGCGTATATCCGCCCAATCTGCCTTCTGTAGTACTGGAATCGTGGTCTTATTTAGTTTCGGTTGAAAACTAAAACAAAACCGGTGCTTGCCGCCTCTACCAGCAGGGAGTGTGCCCGGATCATCATCAGGATGGCGGAAGTAGTAGGATCGGCCGCAGGACTAAGAAAAGATCAGTTACCCCTTATGGCAGTGGTAAACACCACAAGCCCACTGAACAATGATCCCGGAGAGCTGGATGCCTTCTTTGAGTATTTACGGCCGGGAGTTCCTATAATGATTGCACCCGAAGTTCAGGCCGGAGCAACGGCATCGGCAACAATCGCAGGAGCTCTGGTTCAGGCAACCGCCGAGTTTCTGGCCCTTGCCTGTGTTGCCCAGTTGGTAAATCCAGGAAATCCTCTTGTCTACGGTACGGTATCCAGTGTTTTCGATATGAAAAAAATGATGCTTCCCTACGGGGCACCTGAGGCA
>QNBH01000090.1 GCA_003645645.1 Spirochaetota bacterium
GGGTAGCCGCTATTTTTTCTTTGATGGGCTGGATAACTTTTTGCTTGAAGATCATCGACTCTCCCAGATCGAACCGGGCGAGCTGCTTTAGATAATCGAAATACTGAATAATCAGAGGCTTATCAAGTCCAAGCTCCGCCCTCTTCGCCTCTATAACATCAGGCGGAGCATGGGCTCCCAGCATGGATTTTACAGGGTCGCCGGGCATAACCCTGAGAACAACGAACACAAGGGATAGTAGAATAAATACCATGGGAATGGTGAGGAAGATTCTCGTTATAATATACCGTAGAAGACTCTTCACGCCCCTCCTCGGGATCGATAGTTAAGAAAAAACCCCCCGAAGGATTTTAAGCTCTTCGGGGGTGAATTGTTTGATAGAATTGTATTTCAGTTTTTTTCAGTCTGTAAAATCAAGAGTATTGTAGTGAAGCACCATGGGTGTACCTACTTTTACTCCGGTTACATTTTTCTGGGTAAAGATAAACAGCTTACCCTGAAAGATGGGAGCTGTGGGAACTTCTTTTGTCCACATCATCTGAAGATCTTTAAATACTTGTTCCCTCTCCTTGGGGTCGGTGCTGCCCTGTTCCTTTCTAAAGAGAGCATCCCATTCGGGATCGGAGAAGTAAATACCGAGACCCTTTGAGCCTGCAGTGCCTGCAAAAGCTGCCGTGTAATTATCGGGATCCATGTAGTCGGGATACCATCCTAACAGGAAGGAAACCATCTGCTTTGTATCCATGTTGGCGATATAGGTAGCCCATTCTGCAGACTTGAGGGTTACCCTTACGGCTTTGGATTTCTCGAATTGTGCTTTGAGCACCTCTGCCATGTTGACTTCTGTATCTCCGTAATGGGATGGTGTGTACCAGAGCTCGAACTCGAGTGGGTTGCTTTCGCTGTAACCTGCTTCTGCCAGCAGCCTGTTTGCAAGTTCTACATTGCCGTCACCCAGCTCCGTTTTAAAGGCATCTGTATGATAAATCATACCCCTGGGTATCATCGAGTAGAGAGGCTCCATCTGCCCGAGAAAAACCCTGTCTATGAGGGGCTTTCTGTCGATAAGTGCGGCAACGGCTCTTCTAAGGCGGGCATCCTTAAATACGCTTTCGGAACACTCGAAACATAGATACCGAATATAGGAGCTTGGTACTTCGTAGGTGTTAAAATTGGGGTTTTTCGAAAGATCCGCAATATCCGAAGGGTTGAGAGTTTTATAAACAAGATCAACCTCTCCCCTCTCCAGGGCTAGCCTCATGGTGGTGGCATCGGCGTAGTAACGAATCACAATTCTGTTTATCTTTGGCGCCTGACCGTAATATTCTGTATTTGCTTCCAGTACGATTTCCTCATCTCGCTTGAAGGAGACTATTTTATAAGGACCGAGTGCGGAAAGCTCCCCTCCTTTCAACTCTGAAGGATCTTTAACGAATCGATCTTCCGGGTATGCATTGGGATTCATGGGGAAGTAAGGTACAGAGGCTGCAAGTGCCGGAAAATATCCTACAGGCTGGTGAAGGTTAAACCTTACGGTGTAATTATCCACCACATCAACGGATTTTACAAAGTCCGTTACCAGCCAGGATGGGTCTCCTTCGAGTTTCATTACTCGGTCGATAGACCATTTTACGGTTTGCGCCGTAAAAGGGGTTCCATCGCTGAACTTAACTCCTTCCCTAAGCTTGAAGGTATACGCATCTCCCGTGCTGTTGGCTTCCCAACTGGTTGCCAGACCTGGAACAAGATCGGCGGTGCCCGGCTTGTATGCGATTAAGCCCTTGCCGATGTTGCGGAACAGCTCCCATGTGTGGAAGTCGTAGGCATTGGCAGGATCCATATCGGTGATCTTCTCGGTAGTAGCATATACCAGGGTATCTTTTACCGCCTCTTTTGTGCCTTCTGCGAACATAAACCCTGTTGCTACCATGAGAAGCACGAAAAACAGATAGAACTTTCTCATATTTTCCTCCTTTTCAGAAAGTTGTTGCGAAATTACTGGCAGCAAAAGCCACCGTATTTACGGGTGGTCTTTTACTAACGTAATATCATTATATTTTATATAATTACAGAGTAAGTAACTTGTCAAGCATAAAGGGGAAAAATGTGTGCCTTTCATCCCTGGGATATAACACTCGATGAGGCGATACAGTTGCAGAGGAAACTTGGCTCTCTTGTTGTGATGGTTAACCCGGAATCTGAAACAGCATCACTTAAGTGCAGTTTGATTGCAGGTGTGGATACTGTGGAATCCTCAGACGGAACCGCTATATATGGTGGAGTAGTAATCTGGGATAGAGAAAAGGAGGTGGTTGTTGAACAGTCATCCGCCCGGACATCCGCTCTGTTTCCCTACATTCCAGGTCTCCTGGCTTTTCGGGAACTCCCGGCCATAATCAGGGCGTTGGAAGGACTCGAAAGAACTCCCCATGCTGTTATTTGTGATGGACACGGGCTTGCTCATCCTCGCCGTTTCGGATTGGCCTGCCATCTGGGTGTACTGCTCAATATATCTTCAATAGGGTGTGCAAAGAACCTGCTTACAGGGAATTGTGATCAACCGGGGCATGAAAGGGGTGAAGCTTCTCCGATTATTGACGGGAATGAAATAATAGGAGTCGCCCTGCGGACTCAAAGAGGCGTTAAGCCTGTATATGTGAGTATTGGAAACAGGGTAAGTTTAGAGGAAGCTGTAAGTATAGTACTTACTTGTACGGTAAAATACCGTCTTCCAGAGCCAATCCGCATGGCTCACAGGCTGGTTACAGAACTCAGAAGAGGCGAATCATAGACTGTTCTGGCTTAAAGGGGCAATCAATCGGCGGGTTTTCCGAAAGGAAGAATAAGAAGAGGCTCTTCCCTCTCGACTCCAAGAACCTTAATCACAAGGCTATCGTCAAAGGCACCCACATCCACAGTACCCAGTTCAAGGGCTGTAGCTTGTAAATATACATTCTGTGCCGAGTGCCCCGCATCCATGGGGACGTAACGGTAAACTCCCCTTCTGCCGTATCTGGAGGCGGTTTTTTCGACAACAGCCGTAATTACAATACTGGCTGGAGCCCTGCTTATAAAGTGCTGGTTAAGGGCTGCTCTGGCCAGGAAGGGGCGTACATCGCCCCCCTTTTTAAGGAGCAGGGAATGATTCTTCCATGAATAGTGGTAAACCCCTTCAGGTATCTCATCTACATTTCCGGCCACGAGGTAGTACTCCAGTGGATATATCCCTCCGGCGGAAGGCGCCGTACGGCCAAGCCTGTATTCTCTCTCCAGAGTCTTTCCGCCACCAGCCCAGAGCATCTGGGATACCTCTTCTATTCGGAGAGCATCTGCCGTAAAATAACGTACCGATCTTCTGGCCATTATAGACTCTTCCAGGGACAATTTGCCCCTTTCCCCGGGAGGAGGAAGAATTATTTTATTCATCGCACGCCTCATTCATGCAACAGATTGAAAGGTGGTTTTATCTGTCCATCGGCCATTTTAAGGAACACCTGTACGTTTTTATGTCAAATTGTTAAATTAAACCTAATTCTTTCAAATACTCGATGCTTTTTACAACAAAGTCTTCAATCTCTAAGGGTTCTCTTTTTATATGTAGCTCAGGATTTTCAAAGGGATGTTCATGATAGAAGCCGCCTTCTTTATCTATTCCATAAATTCTATTGTCAGAAACTATCAAGGCAAGATTTATCTTCTGTTTTTTTAAGTTGGCATAAATCTCAATAAAAATAGCCCAGCGCAGCATAGCCTTAAACCAAATAAAGAATTTTGTTAAAATAACGCAACTTGGTGTCGTAATAGCATATCAACCATTGATAAACTCCCTGTTAAAAATAAAATGAAGGGTTGCTTTTTTGCTATTCTCCAGGTGATCGGCTAATAACATCTTGGCTTTTCCCAGGTCTCGTAAAATCAGTGCATCTATAATTTCGAGATGCTCGCCGGTTACCCTCTTTGTGATTTCCGGATCATGAAACCCTATATACCGGAAATGCTGCATTAGACGCAGTAACTGATTGACCATATTGATGAGCCTCTTCTTGTGACTCGATTCTATAATGTAACGATGTAATTCCCTGTCGCTTTCAGAGGCTTCTTTGAAATTATCAATCTCCGGTATACTGGTGATCCGTTCTTTTAATTCACTTAGTCTGTCCAGATTGAGCCTGTGTATTGCAAAGTCAAGGGCAAGAAGCTCCAGGTGTTTCCTGATTTCATATATCTCCTCGATGTCGTCGGGAGTAAGTGGTTTAACGATAGCTCCGCGATTGGGAATAATCTCTACCATCCCATCCTGGGCAAGCTGCTGAAGAACTTCGCGGATCGGGGTTCTGCTTACACCAAAATCTTTTGCAAGCTGAGCTTCTTTTAACCGCTCGTTTCTTTTGTAATTACCTTCTACGATACTGGTAAAAATGGTTGAATAGATCTGATTTTTAGAGAAAGAGCCCATACAGTAGACAGGATATTTCAATTATTGGAAAAAAGCAAGAAGAGGGAGCCGCGTCAAGTCAATGCAGATGGTCCGGAAACCACTTGACAATTTACATATATATTGTATACTAAATACATATATTGTTGTACAAAGGAGTAGAGTAAATGAAAAGGAGAATTATTGTTTCTTTACTGGTTTTATTGATTCTATCAGTGGGCGTCTGGGCCGAAGGTTCAAAGGAATCGGTAACAACAGAAGAGCTGGCACGGTTGGTTTTTGTCTGGGCTTGTTTCTGCGGAGCAGCACTGGCGACTCTTCGCGGGGAACATGTAAGAGTCGATTTTTTAATGAAAAAGATTCCATATCCGACAAGGCTGTGGGTGCACATGGGGATATCCATGCTCGTTGCATCCACGGGCGCAATCATGTCAGTTTCGGGAACAATATATGTGATTGAGAAATGGATGTATCCCGATTACAGTACAGCTCTTCTGTATCCCAGAAGCCTGTTCTGGGCTCCTGTACCTCTGGCCGGTTTAATCATTTCCGGTAAAAACATTTTCCTTACGTTCCACTATATAAGCCAGATTACGAGAAAGGTATAAAATTATGTTCATTCTGATGTTGATTATCCTTCTAGGTGGAATGATAACAGGTGTCCCGGTAGCTTTTGCACTCATACTCTCCAGTCTGTTGGTTCTTTTGATTAAGGGAATTCCGCTGGTCGCCTTTATACAGAACTTAAGCATTGGTATAAACTCATTCCCCCTTCTGGCAGTTCCTTTTTTTATTCTGGCCGGACAACTCATGAATACAGGTGGAATTACCACCCGGGTTTTCCGTTTTGCCAACCATCTGGTCGGCCCGATACGAGGCGGTCTTGGACAGGTAAATATTCTATCAAGCCTTATTTTTGCGGGTATGTCCGGTGCTGCAATAGCGGATGCTTCCGGTTTAGGAGTGGTGGAAATAAAGGCAATGCGGGATGCAGGATATGATAAAGATTTCAGCGTCGCTGTGACTGCCGCTTCTTCTACTGTTGGACCTATAATTCCTCCCAGCATAGCAATGGTGGTCTATGGGATGAGCGCCGAGGTCTCTGTAGGGCGACTTTTTATAGGCGGTATTATTCCTGGTCTCATGATGACCATCGCCCTCATGGGGTTAACATACTTTATTGCAATCCGCAGAAATTACAGGAGAGAACAGAGAGGAGCCTTAAAGCTTGTTATAAAAGATTTCGTTTCTGCTCTCCCTGCTCTTATGACCCCGCTCATAATCGTAGGCGGAATTCTTGGAGGTGTTTTTACACCAACAGAAGCCGGTGCTGTTGCCGTCCTCTGGGCGGTAATTGTCGGCCTTTTTGTATATAAGGAGCTCAAGCTAAAGGATTTACCGAAAGTTTTTTTCGAAGCCATGTTCACGACTGCAAAAATACTCTTTATTGTAGGTGGTGCTTATGTATTCGGGTGGATTCTTACCTATTTCAATATCCCGGTAGTATTTGCGTCTTTTATGGGCAATATTACCAGTAACTCGACTTTGATAATCCTGTTATTCATATTCTTATATCTTATTCTGGGTTGTTTCATGGAAGCGGCCGCGATCATTGTAATGACGGTTCCGGTGGTGCTTCCGCTTCTACATAATGCTGGTATAGATCCGGTATTTTTCGGTGTTCTCATTACAATGTGTCTTTCTATAGGTACGCTGACACCGCCGTTGGGTACGGTAATGTATGTAATCTGCAATATTGGGGATATAGGTGTTGAACATTTTATTCGTATCATTGTTCCATACCTGGCCGTCCTTATAACAGTCGTCATCCTGGTAGGATTGATTCCGTCTCTTGTTACTTTTTTACCGGAATTGTTGATGAAATGATTTTTCGGCTTATGGCTGCACAGGATAAGGAAAGAAGGAAATTCAAATGAACTTAACCCCACGGCAAAGATTCCTTACAGCTTTTGAACACAGGGAAGGGGACAGAGTTCCCATCTTCGATGTACCCAATAATCCGGCCCTGTACAGAAGGGAGTTCGGTAAGGAGAACTATTTCCTGGAAGGAGTCCCCGCCGTCATTCTTGCCAAAAAACTGGGGCTCGATGCGTGTATGATTCCGGAAGGGGGATATACAGCGCTTATCTCCAAACGCCGGAACTGGCTCGATAATTCTCGCTTTAAAGATGAATTAGGCGTTGAGTACAGGTGCAGCGAAAGCTCCTGGCCCCTGGCGGTGCCGGTCTCTCCCTCAATAAAAAGCAGGCAGGATTGGGAGAAGATCGTTCTCCCCGATCCAAGAGAGGATTGGAGAATAGAGCAGATCCGGCTGGCTGTTAAGGAAGCACACCGGGGGGAAAAGGATGACATTGCCTTGATCGCCGGAATAAGAAGTGCCTTTGCGGTCATGTATATCAGCATGGGGCTGGAGGCACTATCCATGGCTTTGTATGAGGATCCAGAACTGGTGATGGAGATGTCGGATAGACTCTGTTGTTTCTGGACCGAGTCGGCAATACGATGTAGTGAGCTTGGGGTAGACGCTGTATACATTGCAAACGATATGGGGCTTAACAACTCGACAATAATCTCTCCAGATTCCCTCCGCAAATTTTTTCTCTCCCAGTTCAAGAAACAGGTACAGGAAATAAAAGAGACAGGGGTTAAGGTGATCCTGCATTCCTGTGGGAACATCAATGCAATTATGGATGATATAGTTTTTTCCGGTGTCGATGCTTACAACAACATCCAGGTGATCGCAGGGATGAATATTGCAGAAATAAAACGAAAATACGGAAACAAGCTTACTCTTATAGGGAATGTGGACTGTACCAATATAATGACCAGTCCGGACCCGAATATCATTGAAAAAGCAGTCATGGATACAATAAGAATTGCATCTCCCGGAGGAGGACATATACTGGCCACGGATCACTCATTCCACCAGGGAATACCCCTAGAAAATGTAGATGCCTTTATTCGGGCTGGCCGGAGATGGGGGAAGTATCCTATAGAAATACCCGATAAGGTTTAAATACAGTAATAACTTATGACTGTCTGATTTGTAATATGGCCACTGGATATGTATACAAAAGATTATAATAGCAGAACAATTGTTATAAGGAAAGGGAAAACATGAACTCCAAAGAGAGAATCCTTGCAGCAGCGACAGGGAAGATTCCGGATGTTCTTCCCGTCGCTCCTTACATGGCAAATCACTGTACGGTGCTGGTGGGAGAAACGCTTAAAAACGCATACACAAGCGGTAAGAGACTGGCAGATGCACAGATTAAGGCCTGGGAGATTTACGGTCAGGATGTGGTTGTAGCACAATCTGATAACTACTACATGGCAGAAGCTTTCGGTTGCAGGATCATTCATCATGACCGTGAGGCTCCCACCCTGGAAAAGCCGGTTATCAAAGAGATGAAGGATGTAGCGAAACTAAAGAAACCGGATCCCCTGAAAGACGGCCGAATGCAGGTATATCTGGAAGCGATTAAACGAATGTACGAGAAACTCGGAAACGAAGTAGCAATAAGGGGATGCGGAACCGGCCCATTCGTAATGGCAGGGCACCTTATGGGAAACGAGGCTTTACTCCTGGAAATGGGAAATATTTTTTATGGGTTAAGCCCTTATGAGAATGCAATGCTCGATCTTCTCGAAATAGCCTGTGAGACGCTTATCGATTTTGTACGGTACCAGATAGTAGCGGGTGCGACAATTGTTCAATGTGCAGATTCTACGGCTTCTATGGATATGATTTCACCTCAGATGTACGAGAAATACATACTGCCCTGTGAGCAGAAGTTTTTCATGGAGATCGATCCCCTGTGTAAAAAATATGGTGCGGTAAAGCTTCTGCATATTTGCGGAGACAATACAAAGGCTTTTCATCTTTACCCTGAAACCGGAGCAGACATAGTCGCAGTGGATCACAAGGCTGATCTGGCGGTGGCGAAAAGAGTCATGGGAGAAAGAGTCTGTCTTATCGGTAATCTTGACCCTTCCGGACACCTTTTACTCGGCTCAGCCCAGAAAGTCGAAACTGCAGTACGAAGTTGTATCGAAAAGGCGGCTTCAGGCGGCAGGTACATTCTCGGTTCCGGATGTGAAGTGCCTGTTAATACTCCACCTGAAAATATAAAAACAATGATCCGCCTTGCTCGGGAATACATATACGAAAACAGGAGTGTTGAATGACTTCGAGAGAAAGGATACGCACTGCATTACGGCATAAGAATCCCGATCGAGTTCCCCTTGACCTGGGGAGCAGGTCTTCGGCTATTGAGGAAGAGGCATACGAACAATTGAAGAGGCACCTGGGAATAAAAAAGCCCACCAGAACATTCATTCGGGCTCATGCAGAAATAGATGATGAAGTGATGGATATACTCGGCATCGATACAAAGTGGATACGGAGTATCCCTGAAAATTCATGGAAGAGTGAAGGAACCGATAGGATCTATACCGATCGCTGGGGAGTGGACTGGAGGAAGAAAGCAGGTGAATATTATTACAATCAGGATTATGCTCCGCTGGCCGGATTGGACAAAACACAGATAATGAAGATCGGATGGCCTGAGCTTATATCCGATAACATGATGAAGGAGATGATCGATCAGGTAAAAGATCTTCAAAAAAACACCGGATACTTTCTTGCATCCGATGTTATTGGTGCAGGTATCTTCGAAAGGGCGTGGTATCTACGGGGATTCGAGCAGGTGATGATGGATATCATGACCGAAAAGATGTTTATGCACTGTCTAATGGAGAGAATTCTGGAAACGCAACTTCTGGGATACGAAAAGCTTCTGAATGGAATCGGGCACTATATTGATGCGGTATGGATAACCGACGATATCGCCACCCAGGACAGCCTGATGATTTCGCCCGAGCTTTACCGTGAGATGATAAAACCGTATCAAAAGAGGCTTATAGAATACATTCAGTCACAGGGTGTAAAAGTTATTTTTCACTCATGCGGAGCAGTATATCCTCTTTTACCGGAACTGATTGAAATTGGTGTGGGGATACTTCATCCCATTCAGGTATCTGCAAAAGAAATGGATACAAAGAAATTAAAGAGTGAGTTTGGAAGAGACCTGGTTTTCTGGGGAGGAGGTTGTGGAACGGAGGTATTGCAATCCGGCTCTATACAGGATGTAAAAGATGAGGTAAAAAGAAGAATCGAGGACTTGAGTTCTGATGGCGGGTTTGTATTTACTCCTACACATTGTATTCAACCGGGAACTACTCCGGAAAATATCATGGCCATGGTGGAAGCCCTGAGAATTTATGGCAATTATCGATAGAGTGGCTGGAAATAGCGCCCGGGGAATCGAAATAGTAAAGCATACTATTTTATATCAGGATAATGATTATAACTGTTTTCCGAGCATCGTTCGTGCCGATAACGGCTCCCTCCTTATGGTCTTCAGAAAGGCGGAAGACCCGGTAACAAAGTTCGGCAAACCGACCCATATCGACCCTGGATCAAAAATCGTTCTTATTCGCTCCATCGATAACGGAAAAACCTGGAGTGATGAGCCCCGGTTGGTATTCGATGATGATTGCGGAGAGAACGACCCCTGTATTACAAGGCTTTCAGACGGATCGGTTCTTCTTACTTTCTACAAGTGGAGAGTAGTGCCTGTTAAAGAAGAGCGGACGCTGGGTACAGAGAAGGATAGAGAGTATTTTGCTGTCAGGATAGACCGGGAACGGCTTGCCCTTTTAGAAGGGGCATACTGCATGCGAAGCAAAGATAATGGAGAAAGCTGGGATGGTCCCTGGGAGATAAGTAACCCATACTACGTATACGGAAAGGGTATAAGAGGAAATGCCGTAGAGTTGGGCGATGGCACCATTCTTCTTCCCATGTACGGGGTAAAAGAGTACGGCGAGTTCTCCAGGGCTTTTCTCATGCGTTCAGTTGACAGGGGAGTCACCTGGCAGTTTTTTGCCGATATTGCTTCTCACAGGCGAAAACACTTTCTTGAGCCGTTTCTATACAGGATGGAATCGGGCGGGTTGGTTGCATTTTTGCGAACCCAGACAGATTTTGGAAAGAAACCTTTTTACAGAACATACCGCAATTTGCATGTCTGTTACTCTGAGGACGGGGGAAGGAGATGGAGCAAAGCCCAAAAAACTAACGTTTTCTGTCCCAATCCGGTACATGCTTTAAGACTTGCCCATGGGAAAGTGCTTCTTACATACGGTTATAGAAAAAAGCCTTTTGGTATAAGAGCCCGGCTCCTGGATGGTGAGTGTAATAACATATCTAAAAGCAAAGAGCTTATACTCAGGCAAGACGGAGAGAAGCCGGATCTCGGATATACGAGCGCTGTGGCATTAAGTAATAGAGAAGTTCTTGTAGTGTATTACTTCAACAGTGCAGATGGTTATGGGTATATTGCGGGAACCATTCTTGATCTGCAACGTTGATAAATTATAAACTCTTAGTAGTGGGAGGTTATTGACAACTACAACCCAGAGTGGTATATTCAGCCTCAAGTTGTATAAGGAAGAAAAGGTAAAGGTATTAATTGTGGATGATGAAGATGCAGTACGCATGCTTCTCTCCCGATTCCTCGAGTCTCTCGATTACAAGGTTGATACGGCATGTGATGGCTGGGAAGCCAGCACCTATCTTTCTACTAACAGTTACGATCTGTTGATTACAGATTATATTCATCCCGGAATGGATGGAGCAGCTCTTGCAAGATATGCTAAGCACGAAATAGATTTGCCTCCCCCAAGGGTTATTATCCTTACGGGGTATCCGGAGTCTGAAATACTCTGCGAAACAGGAGCAGAAGCCTGCCTTCTAAAGCCTATAAACTTAAGCAAATTAAAGGAAGTTATAGAAGAAGTGCTTTCCGGCGTGAAAGGCTGAAACTTGTTTTACCGGCATTCGGGTATTGAACAATCAAAATCATATTGATACCATCCACTCCCATGAGTGAAAAGTGGAAGAAAATATCTGTGTACGAGATTACAGATAACCCCTTTAAGCTTATCGGTTCGGACTGGATGTTGATTACCGCCGGTTCTATAGAAAATTGGAACACCATGACTGCAAGCTGGGGCGGTCTGGGTGTACTTTGGAACAAAGAAGTAAGCTTCTGCTTTATAAGACCTTCCCGCTATACCCGCTCTTTTATGGACAAAGCAGATTATTACACTTTGAGCTTTTTCAATGAGAAATATAGAGACATATTAAACTTCTGTGGTTCCCACTCAGGTCGATCGGTCGACAAGTCTAAAGAGACAGGCCTCTCTCCGGTAGAGATGGATTCTTATACAGTTTCTTTCAGAGAAGCAAGACTTGTTTTGATATGCAAGAAAATATATTTCTGTGACCTTAAGCCCGAAAATTTCTTAGATATTTCTATCGAGAAGAACTACCCACATAAGGATTATCACAGGCTTTTTATCGGAGAAATTATTAAGTGCCTGGCTTCTGATTAAATAAGTCCTCGGGCACCATCGATCAGATACTTTACGGCGAATCCAGCAAGGAAAGTACCACATATAAAAAGCACCACTTTCCGGAAAGTCTTGCCCAGCACTTTCCCCCCTTTAAAAGCCAGAATGGAGAGAAAATACAACCACACCAGATCGCACATCCAGTGAATCACCATGAAAAGGGTAAAACCGGATATCCCGTAGTGGGAGGCTCTCAGTATCAGGGAAACTCCCACCGTAGCCCACCATACCAGGAAGTAGGGATTTCCCAGAGAAAGCAGAGCGCCGGAAATAAGCGGAGAACGGCCTGCCTTTGTTTCTGCAGGATCGCCAGATTTTAAGTCCCTGAACATTGCATAACTTAAGTAAGAGAGGACCAGACCCCCGGCCAGTGCAATAGCAGACTTAACCTGTAAATTGGATAGAAACAGACCGAATCCAAGGTACAAAAAAATCATAAGAGGAAACTCCACTATTCCGTGACCAAGAGCTACATATACCCCCGCGTGGGGTGTTTCGTTACCTCTTCCTACTGTGACCGCAGAGATCGGACCCGGAGCCATTACACCCGAAAGGGAAATTAAAACAGTTTCTGCAACAAATGAAAGGGGCAGCATGGAGAATCTAAGAGCCTCTCTTGAGAAATCCCGCATCCACTGCACGGTATACCAGGTCTTTTGCCGCCTTATATAAAACAGCAGAACCTTCTTCAATATCTTTTATCAGATTTAAAACCCTGTTTGAGTCTATGCCGTGTTCATTCCAGGAGCGCCCCCTGGTATAATAGTTGTGCAGAAGCGGCTGAAAACGGTCGAGCGCTGCGGCAAACTTTGCCTCGGGACTTTCCCTGCGCTCAAACTCTTCCCACAGACTCTTTAATTCCGCGCACTGGTCATCCGGAAGAATGGAAAACAGTCGCCCGGCCGCTTCTGCTTCCTTTACCTCTTTTTCTTTCATACCCTCTTTATCGTATATGTAGGTATCTCCTGCATCTATTTCTACAATATCGTGGATGAGGGTCATTTTAAGGAGTTTGAGAATATCAAGCTTCTTTTCTCCTGCATAATCGGATAGTAGAATAACCATAAAGGCGAGCTCCCAGGAATGTTCCGCGTCGTTTTCTCTCCTGCTGCCATCAACAAGATAGGTCTGTCGAAACACTGTCTTAAGCTTATCCGCTTCTTTTAAAAACTCAAGTTGCCTTTTTAATCTTTCTTCGTTCATAGGTGTGGTACCATTATTGTGTTATACAGGAGAAGTTTCAAGCCTATGAGTCAATCTGTAAAAAGTCTTCAGAAGTCTTTTGTTGCTCCCAGGAGGCAAACATGGATATATTTGAGAAAAGGCCATTGGTGGTGAGTTGATTCTCTGTATCTCTGAGCCAATTCTGTCAGAGTTGTCAGGCGTTTTACAGCGACCCAAGTTTGGATTTTCGCCCGCAATTGTGAATCAAATTATGACAGAACTGAATGCTATAAGCGTACTGGTAAGACCCAAGGAAGAAATCACGGAGATAAAAATGGACGGCGCGGATAATCGTGTTCCGGAATGTGCAGTTGAAGCAAACGCTGATTATATCGTTTCTGGCGATGCACACCTGCCGGAGCTAAGGGGATACGAATCAATTCAAGTTGTGAGTCCGCAACAATTCATGGATAGGCTTAGATCATGAGATATTTCTTGCAACTTATGCAGTTTTTTAAGAATCTGTAAGCGTCAACGAGCTTCTCGTCGATGGTCATACACACCTCCTTCTGTTTATTAATCTCAACCCTCCTGAGCTTTGTCAATTATTCTTTTCTCCTGGAATATAAGTTGACAACTTGTCAAAATAATAGTATAATATAAGTATGAAAACACTACCAGTAGGAGAATTGAAGACTCATTTCTCAGAGATATTGAATGAAGTAAAAGCTGGAGAAGAAATTATTATTACATATGGAAGAAAAAAGGAAAGTATAGCTGTGATTATTCCATATTCCACCTATAAGAAAAAGAATAAAATAACTGTCGGACTTTTAAAAAATAAGAAAATGAAAATAAAAGCTGATTTTAAAATGACAGAAGAAGAACTGATAAATTTATGAACTACCTATTTGATACGCATTATATTCTCTGGACATTGTTTGAACCTGAGCAGATAAATAAAAATGTTGAAAAAATATTAGAAGATGAAAATACTATAAAATATGTATCTGGAATAAGTCTGTGGGAGATTTCATTAAAATATTCACTTGGAAAATTGGAATTAGAAGGTACTGATCCGGATGAAGTACATAAAATTATTAAACGATCTGGTTTTGAAATAATCGAAGTAGAAAATAATCTATTCTCTTCATACTATAAATTACCAAAAAAAGAAGATCATAAAGATCCCTTTGATAGAATGTTAATA
>QNBH01000091.1 GCA_003645645.1 Spirochaetota bacterium
CGGCAGTAGAGTTCGTTCATCCGTAAGTTTGCCCACATTACTTCAAGCATTTCCAGATTATTTGCTACAACATCTTTCGACCTTGTTTCCAGTTTCTTCTGTTCTTCCTGCATGGAGCCGAGCTTCTTATCGATATTTTTTATTATTTCGGGTTTGCTCCCTTTCATTTCTGAGGATAGCTCTACATCTTCCCATTCAACCTTTTCCAGAACAGAATTTACCCTGGAATTATCACGTTTCATGGTTATAAGGAGCATGTTGATTTGGCCATCCACCCGGTTAAACGGCAGCAGAACAGAGGGAATTTCTTTAAGCCCCATGGTCAGTGTTTCTACCCGGGATTGGGGTACTCTGCCTGTCTGAATATTGAGAAATGAATATTTGGAACGTGTAATTAGATTGGAATCAACTTCTCCGAACATATTAAGCTGGCGCTTCATATCTTCCAGCCGCAGAATCTCCTGTTGCAGGTATCTCTGCTTCTCCCGTATTTCCTGAAGTTCTGCTCCCAGCTTGTCGAGCATTTTATCAGCCTCATCCGGATTTACAGGGACGAGCCTGCCAATGTCGAGGTTTTTCCCCTCTTCCAGGGGAGTTCTACCTGCCAATGATAGAAATGACTCTATCCGTTTCCGTAACGCTCCTACAGTATCTTCTGAGAAAGGAGGCTTTGCCGCTTCCAATCCACTCTCCCACACTCCTCCCAACTCTCTGACCTTTATGAAATGGAGCACTCCTTGTCTCAACAATTCCTTTGTCACTCTGTCTGCGTCCCTTGCAAGAACTACAGCTATTAACTGCTTCATCTTTGCTGTGCTCATAGGGCTTCCTTGAGTTTATCGGGAGGGATATTGTAGTATTTGGCATTTATTATGGTGATTATCTTATCCATCTCCTTCTCTTTGAGTATAAAGTAAGCAAGAATTATGCCTATTGTAAAGGGATAACCAGACAGGATATGACGAACTTCGTATTGAGTTATTTCATCAAGAATGTGTTCGAGTAATTCCAGACGCTGCTCACCTTTCCCTTGCTCTGCCCCCAAGAGTGCTCCCAGTGCAGAATGTCTCTTTTTAAGTATTTCGGTAAGCCTTTCTGTAATATTCTCAGTATCAGATACGCTTTCAGCTATTTCACCGGTCATCATGTATCCATGAGGAATCATATTTTTAGCAGCTTCTTTCAAAGAAAAACCGTAGAGCTCTTTAAGCCTTATAATCCAGCTAATGTTCTGTATATCAATCTCAATACCGATCATGCGTCTGGCAATATCCCTGTCCCTCCCTTTAAGCTCTTCTGCGGCTTCTGTCAGTTGATCGTAGAAGTACTGATCCAGCTTTATCTCCACCGGAAAGATACTTTTATTCGCCTGTACCAGTCCCGCATTGTCCCGAATTATTCTGCCGTAGGGAGTATCGTTAAGCATATAGGCTATCTCTTCCAGGGAATCGGAGCTGATAATTCTGTCTAATTTCAAATCATAATGGATCTTCTCTCTGTATAGATATCCTACCCCTTCCTCTATATTTCTTCCCCGAATGGCTCTTTCGAACCATAGACGAAGTGCATTCTTTAAATTGTTGATCTCGAAACGGGTAGTGAGAGCCACCACAAAATGAAGGACTTCTCCGGTTACATACCGCTCTATTTCCGAATACAGTTCCAACTCACGGATTTGGATTTCGTATTCACACATTTTTATATCTCCGGTTCTGGTGTAAACAGAATCCAGAAATGAGTAGTAAGTAGCTCTTAAAAGTTGCATGATTTCTACCAGGGTGTGTGTCTTTACCAATCGATCTATAAACTCATCGCTTAGAAGTTTGCTTATTCTAGCCCTTAGTTTTGCATTTATGAAAGCGTACTTTTTTAACTGACCAGGCATTTTCAATCTTTCCTTGCGTACTCCGGGGTAATCAAAAGGGAAACAACTCTATCCACCACTTGCTGGATCTTTTCTCTGTTCTTCTTCACAAAATCCTCATTTTCTTTTTCTGCCTCGAAAAGGGCTTCCCTATACCGATTCTCCGCATCTTCCCTGGCTTTCTCAATTTTCTCCTGAATCAGATTCCTGGCCTCTTCCCTGGCCTGGTTTATCTTCCGATTGGTCTCCTCCTCTGCCTGTTTCTTTAAGCGGGCCTCTTCCTTCCGGGCATTCTCTACTATTTCTCTGGCTCTTCTCTCTGCCTTAAGCACCTCTTCCACTATCTCATTCATGTCTTTATTTAATCATAATTTAACTATTTAGTACAAGCCATTCGATGATTGTACCGGAAGATGCGTTAGTAATATAATATCTTAAAGATGTTCTAAATCATCCAGATCTCTACATCTTCCACTATCTTGCCTATTTAACTTTAGGTGATTCAAATTAATTATCTTAACCTCGACACCTTCTAAAACATCAATAATTCGTTCAGAATAACATTTTTCAAACTCCACTTGCGTTTTTCTTAACGCCTTGCCACCCAAAAAGCCATATCAACGGTTGCACGTGGATACCCATGGTAACCAACGGCATATCCGCCTATAAGAAGATACCTAACTTGATGTTAAGTGAACAACTTCAAAAACTCTTCGAAGCCTGACGGTATATGGATCGTAGCCGTAATTTATCTGCCTCATCAATTCAATCGCTTCGAGACGTTCCTGTGGAGTTTTAGAAAGCCAATATTGCCTTTCATTTGTTTCATCAAAAATTGAATTAACCGAAAAGCGGCTTCTATCCATTCCAAAGTTATCTATTGAAATCAATCATTTTTCCCCATTTCTAACCACATAAACCCTAAAGCTATGACGGGTTTAACAAACCCCATCACCTCTACATTGACTTATATGCTAACACAAATCCGGCTTTATTAAAAGCACAAGGGAATCTTTCCATCTTGGAATCAAGGTAAGTTACAAGATTGCCCCCTTTAATAACAAATGATATTATTTATCGGTGCGCATCACGGGAGGTAAATACCTTAATCGTAAAATAATCTGCCCCAGAGAAGACATTCGTCCCGCCATGGACAGGATGCGGGAATCTCTCTTCGCCACCCTGGGAGATATTTCAGAATTGGCCTTTCTCGACCTGTTCAGCGGATCGGGAGTAGTTGGAATTGAGGCTGCATCGAGGGGGGCGGAGCCTGTAGTGCTGGTAGAAAAAGATTCGAAAAAGAAAAAAATAATCAGGCGCAACATGAGTTTTGTCGAATCAGCCATAGTTTTACACACAACTTCAGTCGAAATGTACATAAAACGATGCAAAGACCTTTTTGATATAATCTACATCGATCCCCCTTTCTCTTATCATAGAAAAAAAGGACTGCTTGAAGCAATAGCAGAAAGAAGTCTTCCCGAGGAAGGGTTTAAAGGCAGCTTTGGTGGTATACTCGCAGCAGGAGGCAGAGTCATTATTCACCATCCGGCGGAAGAGTATCTTCTTGAAAAAATAAAAGCACTGACATTGTACGACAGAAGAAAATACGGCCGATCTATACTCTCCTTTTATTATGTGTGATAAAACGGTTGGTACAAAGAGAGAAATGATCACCTGTTGAATTTTCCGGATAAATGTACGAGCAGAGCTAAAGAAGAAATGAGATGAAACATAAGTTAAATATCATCACCCTTGTATCAAAACCCTTTCGTCTTTACACCGGTCTTCCCAGAGATATTTATATTCTCTTCTTTGCCCGCCTTGTAAACAGTATGGGCCATTTTGTATTCCCCTTTCTTACACTTCTGCTTACAGAGAAACTTGGTTTCTCTCCCGGGGCAGCCGGTAAGTGGATTCTCATTGCAACTTTCAGCTCTGTTCCCGGGATGATTGCTGGTGGGAAGCTGGCCGATATCATAGGCCGGAAAAAGATACTTCTTATATCACATCTTCTCTCTGCAGCTTTTTTCTTACCCTGTGCATTCATGGGAAACTCCGTAACGATGGTGTGGTTCTTACTGGGCTCCTTTTTCTTCCTGGGTGCTGCAAGACCTGTAATGATGGCTCTCACTACAGATATAACCACTCCGGACAACCGACAGGCTGCCTTTTCATTTCTCTACCTGGGGCACAATATAGGCTTTGCTGTGGGTCCTCTCATCGCAGGGTTTTTGTTTAACAAACACCTGCACCTTATTTTTTTAGGTGATGCGGTTACTACCTTTATTGCAGCAGTGCTTATACTACTATTTGTAGGAGAGACTCTTCCCACCGAAGAAGATATGCAAAGGGCAGGCGATATAAATCCAGAAGAAAGGGCCGAGAAGGGCAGCTTTTTGAAAGCGCTCTTGAGGAGACCTTTTTTATTAGCCTTCATGTTTATAATAATGCTGTTAAACTTCGTGTACGGCCAGTACGAGTTCAGTCTTCCCCTTCAACTAAACTACAGTTTTGGTGCCGATGGAGCCAAGTTTTTCGGAATCGTGATGACATTTAATGCAATATCTGTAACTATTTTAACCACTCCGGTTATTACTCTCATTAAGAGGAATCCTCCAGTTTTTAATCAATGTATTGCCGGGTTACTCTATGCAGTGGGATTCGGTATGATTTTTTTTCTTAAGGCATTCTGGCCGTATTTGATCTCTGTTATTATCTGGACTACAGGGGAGGTAATCTCTGTAACAAATACCGGTGCGTATATTGCAAATCATACTCCCAGCTCCCATAGGGGTCGTTTCAACTCCATCACCCCTCTTATAATGGGTGCAGGTTTTGCAGTAAGTCCTGTTATAATCGGAGGCTACATAGAAAGCCACTCCTTACGGGATGTGTGGATTCTTGTTTTCTGGCTTGCACTTATTTGTACGATCATGCTTTTTATTTTAGGAATTGTGGAAAAATCGATAAAAGCTGGAACTGCAAAGAGGGGTTATTTAAATTCTCTGGAAGAATGATTCCTGCCCTCTTGATTGCACCTTTATGATGTTATAAACTTTATCCGATTCGTCGATAAAGTTTATAAATATAACTAAAGAGGATAATCTTGGAAAAACGTACGGCAACAGTACACAGAAGGACAAAAGAAACCGAGATAAACTTAAGCCTGGATTTCTCCACTCATAAGGAGACAGACTTATCCAGTGGTATACCTTTCTTTGACCATATTCTGGAAGCCATGGCTTTTCACGGAGGCTTCAGTCTCAAGATAAAGGCAAAGGGGGATGTGCATATTGATCCCCATCATCTTGTGGAAGATACGGGAATAGTCATGGGGGAGGCACTGCAGAAGATTGTTAAAGATTTCGGGTCGGTGCACCGTTACGGTTATGCGGTAATTCCTATGGACGAAGCACTTTCAGAGGTGAGTATAGATGTGTGCGAGCGTTCTTGCTTGGTGTTTAAAGCTTCTTTTCCTCAGGAGTTTGCAGGCAGTTTTCATGTAGTACTGGTAAGAGAGTTCTTGAAGGCGCTTTCAAACAGGGCTAAAATAACAATACATGCAGCATGCCGATACGGGGAAAACAGCCATCACATGGCAGAATCCCTCTTCAAGGCTCTGGGGAAGGCGCTTTATGTGGCATATATGCCTGCATGGGAGAGTAAAGAGGGAATGTCCACAAAAGGGACTCTTTAAAACCATATTCAGCTATTGATCTTATTCTGAAAAATCACTATCTTAGTTCAAAGGTAAGAAATTGTTTCTATCATGGGAAAAAACGATATTTTAAAAAAGCTTCCTCTGCAGGGTTTTCTTAAAGTAACAAAGGAGAGGCCTTCCACGCTTACAGCTCAGCAAAGAACAGCACTTGTACGGAAGGGTAATGAGCTGTTCAACCAGGGGGAATACGAAAAGGCTAAACGTGTATTTCTGACTGTCGGATATGCAGATGGTATTTCCAGAATAGGAGATTATTACTACAAACAGAAGAATTATATCGAGGCTTTAAAGATGTACATGCTCGCTCCTGCTCCTGATAAAAAGGATAAGGTAGTAGAGCAACTCTCTTCTGTAGTTAGAAAATGGCTTAAAGAAGGAGTTTGGGAGAAATGAATTTCAAAAACACGGTAAAAGAGACAAAAATGAAAAAAAACCAGCAGAATAATAACGAAAAGGGCAATGAGAAACCTCTAAATGAATCCCAGCTTAACGAAATATCGGAACTATCCAAAAAGGGATACCAGAGCTTAAAAGAGAATGTTCTCGATGAGGCTGACGAATACTTCAATAAGATTCTCGAAATAGACGAAGAGAATAACTATGCTCTGGTTGGGCTTGGTGATTCTGCAAGGAAGAAAAAACAGCACAACAGGGCAATCGATTATTATAAACAGTGCCTCAAACACCATCCGGGGAATAACTATGCCCTCTTTGGATTGGCCGATTGTTATAAAGCTCTAAACCAGTACAGTAAGGCAATCAAAATCTGGGAACAGTACCTTCTTCACGACAATGAAAATATAACCGTACTTACCAGGGTTGCCGATGCTTACCGTAAGGTCAGGGATTTCTCCAGATCGAGAGAAATCTACATGAAAGTTCTGAATATGGAATCTGACAATCCCTATGCACTTATTGGCCTGGGGCATCTTCATTACGACTTTAAAGAGTATGAAGAGGCGATGAAATACTGGGAGAGGATGGTGGAGGTAAACGAGAATGATGTAGATATTAGAGTGCTTACCTCTCTCGGTAATTGCCATAGAAAACTAAAAACCTTCGATAGAGGGCTTTACTATTTTAAATGTGCTCTTGAGATTGAACCAAATAACTTCTACGCTCTTTTTGGTCTTGCGGACTGCTACAGGGGTTTGAACAACCATGAAAAATCACTGGAATACTGGAAGAGAATTCTTGAAATCGATCCCAATAACAAGGTAATTCTTACCAGAGCAGGCGATGCCTATCGTAACATGGGAGAGTACAAAGAGGCAGAAACGTGTTATAAAAAGGCTCTCAATATAGAGTTCGATTTATATGCGATTCTGGGACTTGCCCTTATAAACAAGCTTCGAGGTAATTACAAAGAGGCGATCGACTCACTATACGGACTTATGAAAAATGATCCAAAAAATCACCGCTTATACACCGAAATTGCAGACAGCTACATCAAGATGAATCAACGAGAGAGGGCAATCGAAGTTTTAAATCAATTTCAACGATTGGGTATTCGCAATCAATATGTTACCGAGATGTTTGAAAAAATCTACCAGGAACAGTAGAAATATTACAAATACATTATCCGTAGTATTTTACGGAGAAAGATTTAATGCAATCACTCAATAAAATCTCTCTGGCTGGTCTTCTTCCCGAAGATATAAATAAAACTTTTTCCCTAACTCCTGCATACAGGGGGGTTCAGATATTTGAGAGCATCTATAAAGGTTTATCGGATATAAACAAGGCAACCGCAGTACCGCTCTATTTAAGAAAAAAACTCTCGGAATATGCCGTAATTTTCTCATCGAGAGTGTTAAATACCTTTGAAGATAAAGACAAAACCGTTAAATTGCGGCTTAAACTGAAAGACGGAAAATACACAGAAACTGTGCTACTGGTCGATAAAAGAGGGCGAAAAACCGCCTGTCTTTCCTCTCAAGTGGGATGCCCCATGTCGTGTGCTTTCTGTAATACCGGGAGAATGGGTTTCTCCAGAAACCTGGAAACTGCAGAAATTGTTGAGCAATTCCTTCATCTCAGAAACAGGTTTGGTAATATCTCCAACATCGTGTTTATGGGTATGGGGGAACCCCTTCTTAACCTGGAATCGGTAAGACAATCCATCACCATATTAACTCATCCCAGGGGCGCCGGTATCGGTCACAAAAAAATCACCATATCTACATGCGGAGTGATTAGAGGTATAGTCGATTTAGCCGAAAAGGGACCCCATGTTCATCTGGCCGTCTCTCTTATAAGCGCAAACCAGAAATTAAGAGAAAAACTGATGCCAGTGGCAAAATCCAATACTCTGGAAAAATTAAAGGAAGCCCTCTCTTTCTATCAGAATAAAACAGGAGACAGGATAACACTCGAGTATGTGCTTATTGAGGGGATAAACGATAGAGCCGAGGATATACGAGCCTTAGAGAAGTTTATAGGTCATTTCAAATCTCTGGTAAACTTAATTCCCCTGAATCCAACCGATAACTCATTCAGAGCACCTTCCGGCGAGAATCTAAGACGCTTCTACATAGAACTAAAAAGGAAAGGCATCCCTGTCAGCAAAAGATACAGACGGGGTAGAGGAGTTCAGGCTGCCTGCGGCCAACTGTATGTCAGGGTTCCTGCCCGTTACTCTTAAGCACGGCGCGAATTCTTCTTACTCCGGAGGATGAAGACTGCTCCTTTGTTATTTTAAACTCGCCAAGAACCCCGGTCCTCTCTACATGAGGCCCTCCGCATACTTCTATAGAAAAATCGCCTATTGAATAGACCTTTACAGTATCTTCGTATTTTTCACCGAAAATGGCCATTGCTCCTCTCTCTTTTGCCTTCTCCAGTGACATGATTTCCATAGTAACAGGGAGATCTCTTCTTATCTGCTGATTTACTATGCCTTCTACTTCTCTTATCTGATCTGTGGTAAGTTTTTCCGGATGAGAGAAATCAAAGCGCAGCCTCTCGCTGGTGATGTTACTCCCTTTCTGAATAACATGTTCCCCCAGCACTCTTCTGAGGGCTTCGTGGAGCAGGTGTGTTGCAGTATGGAGTTTTTTTACCTTTTCCGAGTGATCGGCCAATCCACCTTTGAAGCTCTTCTCCGACCCTTTTTTAGAAATCTCCTGGTGCTTTTTGAAGGCTTCATCAAACCCCTCTCTGTCCACGGTTAATCCATGTTCCGATGCCAGTTCTTCTATAATCTCAACGGGAAATCCGTAGGTATCGTATAGTCTGAAGGCAATTCTTCCCGGTATAATCCTCGCCGAGTTTTTTAAGATGTTGGGAAGAATCTTTTCGAACTCACTCTCCCCCTTTCTGAGAGTTTGGGAGAAGCGCTCCTCCTCCTTGGTAAGTTCTTCCCGTATAAAATGGGCTTTTTCTTTTAATATGGGATAGATTTCTCCATACATATCAATTACAGTATTTGCCAGGTGTTCGAGAAAGTTTTTCTCTATTGTTATTTTCCTGCCGTGCCGTATCGATCTGCGTATAAGACGCCTCAATATATAGCCCTGACCGAGATTTGAAGGGACAACCCCCTTCTCATCCCCCAGGATAAAAGCAGCGGTCTTGGCATGATCTGCAATTATCCGCACAGAAACATCGCCATCCTCGTTTTTCCCGTATTCGACCCCAGATAGTTCTTCGATTACCTTTACTATAGGTGTAAACATTTCTATATCGTACACCGAGTCCTTACCCTGAAGTACAGCGGCGGTTCTCTCTATACCCATCCCTGTATCCACACATTTTCGTTTAAGAGGTTCGTAAGAGCCGTCCGCTTTTTTATTATACTGCATAAAAACATCATTCCATATCTCAAAATATTTTCCGCAGTGACACCCCGGCTTGCAATCAGGGCCACAGGGCTCCTTTCCGGTGTCAACAAACATCTCTGTATCAGGCCCACAGGGGCCGGTGGTACCGGCAGGACCCCACCAGTTATCGCTTCTCGGCAGAAAAAATATCCTTTCATCGGGAATACCCAGAGAGCGCCAAACTGAGGCAGATTCCTCGTCGGGGGGAACATCATCATCCCCTTCAAAAACAGTTACGGAAAGTCTCTCCGCAGGGATACCCAGCCAGCGGGTTGAGGTAAGAAACTCGTAACTTAACTTTATGGCTTCCTCTTTAAAATAATCTCCAAGAGACCAGTTGCCAAGCATCTCAAAAAAAGTAAGATGACTGGTATCTCCCACCTCATCTATATCCACGGTGCGAATACATTTCTGAAAATTAACCAGTCTGTTTCCTGCAGGATGGGATTCTCCCAGAATGTAAGGTACAAGAGGGTGCATTCCTGCAGTTGTAAACAGTACTGTGGGGTCATTCTCAGGGATAAGAGACTTTCCCGATATCTCTTTATGATCTCTGGATACGAAAAACTCTATGTATTTTTTTCTCAGCTCATTCGCCGTCATCGAGTTCATGTTGTGCTCCCCGGGGTTAAAAATCTTCAAACTCCATTCTGGAAGGATCTGTTTTCAACTCTGGAAATACATAGGCAATAATCCCATTTTTAGAAACCCTCATCTCTGCATAACCGCTTTCCGCCAGTTTATCCAGGTATTTTTTTGCTTTCTCAATGGGAATATCGGCTTCCAGAGCTATCTCAGTTGGCGTGACTACACCGTTATTCTTCTTTGCAGTTTTTAAAATAACTCGTTCTATTGATTCTCTGTTTTTCTGCATACCGCCAAGATATACAGATCTGGGTGGAAAACCCTCCTCGTAAAGCAAAGTTTCTCTGTATCTTTCTCGAAGATTGGCCTCTTTTACCTGTATGGGTAAGGTAAAAAAATCATATATGGAGCCAAGCATCCCAAGCCCGCCGGTAAGAAACCAGATAATCCCCGTACCTATCTTGTTAAGATAAAACCTGTGAAACCCCATGGCTCCGAATCCTGAAAGGAACCAAAGCAAATAAGCAAATCCTAAAGAATACACTTCGGCAACCTCCTGTCAATTATTCAATAAGCCTATCATCGGCCCTGCGTCTTGTGATCTTTCCTTCTTCCCGAAGCTCGTATAAATACTGAACAAACTCAACGGTAAACTTATCCACCTCGGATTTTCTGACTGCCCCGAGATGTAGGTATTCTTCCTCTACCATACTGCGCCTTCGGGCAGAAATGTTGCTTAAAATCTTATCCTTAACTTCTTCCGATTTACCTTTAAGAAGCAGGGCAAGCTCCTGATCGGAGAACTCGTTTAAAATCTTCTGAAGATCCTGATCGTCGATCATTAAAATATCTTCTATGGTGAAGAGCTTATCCTTTATTTCTCTGGAGAGCTCCAGGTTTTTCTCGGCTATCCCTCTTATAATCCTCTCCTCATCATCACTATTCATATATTTCAATATTTCCACAAGCCTTTTCCTTCCGTCTATTTCTTCCGTAACTATTCTTCCCTGTGATCTGATTCTCTCACGCAACTTTTCTTCTATTGATGCAATTACCTCAAAATCTACCTCCTGCATGGTGGCTATTCTTCGAGCTACCTGTTTCTGTGTCTCCGGTTCCAGAGAAGAAAGTATCCTGGAAGCTTTTTGAGGTTCAAGAAAAGTTAAAATAAGGCTTATCACCCTGTGTGATTCACCTTTCAACAAAAGCATAATCTGTTCATCTTCCAGGTCGTTTAAAAAGTCGAAGGGTCTTCTTCCTTCGTAGGGAACAGCTTTTTTTAACAGCTCGCCGGCCTTCCCCTCTCCGAAAGCCTTTAAAAGTATCTCCTTTGCCCTATCTATACCTCCCCTGGGTAATCTTATCTTTTCTTTTAGAAAATCGAACTCAGTTAAGAGTTTTTCCGCATCTCCTTTATCAACTTCTTCTGTGAATGCTATTTCTTTTACTATCTTTTCAATTTCATCCGGTTCAAGGTGCTTTAAAACCTCTGCAGCTCTCTCTTTTCCCAGTAAGAGCAGGAACTGGGCCGCTTTCCTGTATCCCGATTCACCACTGGCAGTTTTGAGTAATCCGGTGGTTATTTTGTTATTTACGGCCCTGTTACTGTTAGCCAAACCTTTCCCCATTACTCTCTTAGTCCATGACATAATATCAATGCTTTAAAGCAGGGTCAACTTTTTCCTGGAAGAGAGAGTCTTTCAACCATTTTCTTAAACTCATCGGCCTGAATTGTTTCCACTTCCAGCAACCTTTCAGCAATTTTCTCCAGATTCTCTCTGTTCTCGGTTAAAGTCCTTAATACTATCTGATATCTTTCTTTAATAATCCTGGCTGTCTCCTCATCTATGTACTGCTGTGTTGCCTCGGAGTATTCTCTTGCTACGGCATACTGTTCTTCCCCCATGAAAAGACTGCTCTTTCTATAAGGAAGGTATACATTATTAAACCTCTCGCTCATTCCGTATTCAGTAATCATCTTCTTTGCAATGTCCGTTGCCTTTACGAGATCGTTCGCAGCGCCGGTAGAGACTTCCCTAAATATTATCTCCTCTGCAGCTCTGCCTCCTAGTAAAACATCGATTTTGCCCAGTAATTCCTGCCGGGTCATTAAAAATCGTTCTTCTGTTGGTAACTGAAGTGTATATCCTAAAGCCCCCAGACCACGCGGTACTATAGAAATCTTTTCTACAGGATCTGCTCCTGGAGTGAAAAAAGCAACAAGAGCATGACCTGTCTCATGGAAAGCCACGATTCGACGCTCCCTGGGATTGATGAGCCTGTTTTTCTTCTCAAGTCCTGCTATAACTTTCTCTATGGCCGCATCAAAATCCTCCTGAAACACTCTGTCCTTGCCGTTTCTTACAGCCAGAAGTGCAGCTTCATTTACAATATTGGCCAGATCTGCTCCTACAAGTCCCGGAGTAGCCCTGGCAACCTTTTTTAAATCCACAGATTCATCAAGCTTTACACCTTTTGTATGGATACGTAATATAGCCTCACGACCGTTAAGATCGGGTTTATCAACCAGTACCTGCCTGTCAAATCGGCCCGGTCTCAACAGAGCAGGGTCGAGTATCTCAGGCCTGTTGGTTGCAGCAAGAATAATTACTCCTGTTCTAGAATCAAATCCGTCCATCTCTACCAGAAGCTGATTTAGAGTCTGTTCTCGTTCATCATTGGAGCCAATAGTATTTGCCCTGCTCTTTCCTATTGCATCCAGCTCGTCAATGAATATTATGCATGGAGCTTTCTCTTTTGCCTGCCTGAATAGATCCCTCACCCTCGCTGCACCCACTCCCACGAACATTTCAACAAAATCTGCGCCACTCATTCTAAAAAAGGGTACGCCGGCTTCACCCGCAACAGCTTTGGCGAGAAGAGTCTTACCCGTACCTGGTGAACCTACTAGCAATACTCCCTTGGGTATTTTCCCGCCTATGCTCGTATAACGTTTTGGATTTTTTAAAAAATCCACCACCTCTTCAAGTTCCATCTTTGCCTCGTCTGCGCCTGCCACATCACTGAATCTTACACCGGTCTCACCTTCGGCAACTATCTGGGCTCGGTTTCTCCCGAAGGACATGACATCGGGACCGAGCGTACCTATCCGCTTGAAGAGTATCCTCCATATTACAATTAAGAAAATGATAGGTACCACCCAATTTAGAAGTAGGTTAAGAAGGGGATTGCTCTTCTGCGGTACTGCATAATATTCGACTCCTGCAGAATCCAGCAACTCAACAAAATTTGGGTCCTCTACCTTTGCGGTTCTGTAAATATAAATCGGCTCTTCTCTTGTTTGTGAAGATATTTCTTCCTTCGTAAGTGTAAGGCCGGTATAATAACTCTCCCTTATTTCTATTCTCTTTATCTCCCCCGATTTTACCAGCTCTTTAAACTTGCTGTATTCAACAGTAGTTACATTTTCTAACGTTGGAAAGAACAGCATATTTAAAAGAATGATAACCACAAGGGCTGCAATAAAATACCAGATAGAGAAATGAAATTGACCCTTATTAAATGGACCTATCAAAGGAGGCTTCTCCCGTATTCCCCCTTTATCTGATTTGCACTTCTCCCAGCATTCCTTATTGCCGTTTTTTTTTGAAGCATCTGCTTTTTCCGACATCTTTAAACAACCTCCTTGAAGTAATTCATTCGGACAATACCTTTTTAATAGTTTCTTTAACCCGAATCTATTAACTGTAAAATCCCCGATTATAATAAATTAAAAAAAGAGAGAATTCTGCCTTAGCTCATAGCACATGGCAATCTACCTTCAGTTGCGATTGTAGATTGCGATATTATTGAATATAAATTTATACTTATAAATATATTAAAAAAACAGGCACAAGTTAACAAAATAGTATCAAGTATTACGGCTATCATCTTGACTTTTTTTAAAGCCTTTTGTATATGTTTTATTGAAAAGCCGCTGTAGCTCAGTCGGTAGAGCAGGGGACTGAAAATCCCTGTGTCAACAGTTCGATTCTGTTCGGCGGCAAGTGCCCCCTCAACAGAGGGGGCACATTTTTTTGGGGTCAGGACTTTACTTTTTCAGCGTACCTGAAGAAGCTCCACTTTAGGAACATCTTCTTCAAGTTCGATAAGTGCGTACCTTCCGCTCTTGAATGCTCCCGGGTTAACCAAAAGGGTATCTTCAAGACGATCGATTCCGACCGATTCGTGGATATGACCCGAAATACA
>QNBH01000092.1 GCA_003645645.1 Spirochaetota bacterium
ATGCCTTCTACATAAGATAACCTCTTTAATGTACCCTTTATTACAATCCGGTCAAACCCACTTGACATTCCCTTTATTTTTTAAGCTATACTTGGTGATGAAAGCTTTCATTTGTCTACCTCCCGAAAAATATCGTTTTTTTTCTTTCGGGAGGTTTTTATCATTTCTTCATTGGTTTAAGGCTACGCTGCGCTGGGCATAAGAAGCCACCTCTCTTCTCCGGAGTTAAGTGTTTAAAAATAAAGCCGGGGATATTCATGATCCTTGAAATGCATTCGTATGGGTGATATTTCAGGTTTATGTTATTGACATAAATCTACATGTACCTTTAAACTAAGGACACATAGTCGGGGTGCTGCATTTGTATGCGGCTGAGAGCATACCCTTGGAACCTGAACTGGGTAATACCAGCGGAGGGAAAGAGATGCATGCAAAAACCTTTCTTACTCCAATCTACAGATTCACACTAAATTGTTTTATTCCCATCCGGCTTGCCTATATAATGGAACATTAGAAAACCGGGTACTTATCCTTTCGGGTTCGGTAGAGGTGTAATAGTCAAAATCAAATTAAAAGGAGAAGTGTATGAAAAAAGAGGAAACACAGGCAACTGCCCGGACCCTATGGGCAGACATTGAGAAGATTCGCACTGGCGCTCCCCTTGTGCACAATATCACCAATTATGTGGTTATGAACTCGAGTGCCAATGCGCTGTTGGCCCTGGGGGCCTCTCCTGTGATGGCTCATGCAAAGGAAGAGGTAGAGGAGATGACCTCAATAGCCCAGGCACTGGTGATAAATATCGGGACTTTAAGCAAACATTGGGTGGAAAGCATGTTTCTTGCTGCTGAGACTGCCGGAAGAAGAGGAATCCCCTTTGTCCTGGATCCGGTAGGGGCAGGAGCCACCAAGTACAGAACCGAGACCTGTTTAAAGCTTCTTCAAAAGGTAAGTCCTGCTGTTATAAGAGGCAATGCTTCCGAAATAAGGGCGCTTCTTTCCTCAGAGGCAAAAACAAAGGGTGTAGACAGCCTCTCAGAGGCGGAGAAGGCGGTAGAAGCCGCCCAAAGGTTGGCAGAGAAATACGATTGCACAGTATCGATCAGCGGCAAGGTGGATTACATTGTTGATCGTTCCCGCAGACATCGAATAAGCAACGGCCATTCCCTTATGCCACGGGTTACAGGCATGGGCTGTGCAGCAACGGCCCTTACCGGAGCCTTTGCTGCAGTGAACCAGGACCCCTTTATGGCCGCAGTTCATGCAATGGCAACCATGGGTATAGCAGGAGAGATAGCCGGCCAAAAAGCTTCCGGTCCGGGAAGCCTGCAGATGCATTTCCTCGATACCTTGCATAAACTTTCGAAAAAAGATATAGAGGGCCGCCTGAAAGCGGAAAATGCGGTTTAGAAATGAAAAGAGAACTTGACGTAAGTCTTTATCTGGTTACCGACCGTAAGCTTTCGGGGGGACGTCCCCTGGACGAAATAGTGAAAAAAGCTGTAGAGGGCGGGGTAACCATAGTGCAGTTAAGGGAGAAGGATTGCTCCACACGGGAGTACCTGGAGTTAGCTTGTAGTATCAAAAGGATTCTCACGCCCCTTAACATCCCGCTTATCATAAACGACCGTGTAGACATAGCTCTGGCAGCAGGAGCCGAAGGGGTGCATCTGGGTCAGTCGGACATGCCTTACCGGGATGCACGTCGAATAATGGGAGCGGAAGCAATAATAGGACTTTCGGTGGAAACCATGGAAGATGCCAGGGAAGCGGAAAGTCTGGATGTGGATTACCTCGGAGTAAGCCCTATCTTTTTTACTTCCACAAAGACAGACACAAAATCGGAATGGGGTATAGAGGGTCTTAGAAAGTTAAGGGTTTTCTCAAGGCATAAACTCGTGGCGATCGGAAGCATTAAGCAGGATAATGCCTCTGAGGTTATTGCTGCCGGAGCCGATGGGGTAGCGGTGGTATCGGCTATTTGTTCGGCGTCCGATCCGAAGAGAGCTGCAGAAGAACTCAAAGAGGCTGTTTTAAGGGGAAGGAGCTGTGAAATTAAGTGATATAGGAGAGTTCGGGTTTATCGACCGGGTGGCATCCCTTTTTAAGGAGAAACTTGCTTCCGGAGTTATGGGAATTGGGGATGACTGCGCAGTTATTCCCCAGCCGGGGGGAGAGGCACTTCTTATCACTACCGATACTCTGATTGACGGAGTTCACTTTCTGATCGGCAGAATTCCTCCCTTCGACCTGGGATTCAAATCCCTTGCAGTTAACTTAAGCGATATAGCAGCAATGGGGGGAAGTCCTTCTTCGGTTTTCCTGTCTCTTGGGATACCCAAGGATACGGAGATAGCCTTTCTCGAGCTTTTCCTTAAGGGCTTTTATGAACTGAGCAAGAGACACGGCGTACAGCTTCTTGGAGGAGATACCACGGGGTCTCCGGAACCCTTTATGGTAAACGTGGTTGTGCTGGGAAAGGTGTCCTTAAGTAAGGTAAAGTTAAGATCTTCTGCAATAACAGGGGATGTGGTCTGTGTTACAGGAGAGCTTGGTGATTCGGGCGGCGGGCTTAGGCTGATACTGGATAATATCGAGGCTACCGATGAAGAGAGCAGGTATCTTATAGGTAAACACTATCGGCCATGGCCGCATATTGAAGAGGGAAAATGGCTGGCGGAGAAGCCGGGAGTTCACGCCATGATGGATCTCTCCGATGGGATAGATTCCGATTGCATGAGAATTGCAGAACAATCCCGATGCGGTATGGAGATATATCTGGAAAAACTCCCTATTTCAGAGGCCTTAAAAAAGACTGCATCCAGATATAATTGGGATGCTTTTGAAATTGCTGCAACCGGTGGAGAGGACTACTGCCTTCTTTTTACCGCGGATGGGAATAAATACGAAGAAATCAATAGTAGTTTCAAGGCGAAATTCGGACGCCCCGTTTATCCGATCGGAAAAATTACCGATCGGCTGAAACAAATAAAGTATTTTGAACACGGTAAAGAGGTGTCTCTGCGTCCCCACGGATTCGATCATTTTAAAAGAGATTGAATTAATTAAGGGAGTCATCATGCCCCGTTGATGCGCCCAAAACAGTAAAAATGGAGAGGGGTCTACATGACCCTACAGTACGACCAAAACGATGAAAATTACCGGCCCGAACAGGGCGGATAAAATTTTTCAGAGGAGTGAGAATTGACGGAGAATAAAAAATACTACAGAACACTTACCATAGCGGGTTCGGACAGCGGAGGAGGAGCGGGGATACAGGCAGACCTTAAGACCTTCTCTGCGCTGGGCTGTTACGGAATGTCGGTTATAACTGCTTTAACCGCTCAAAATACGGTTGCAGTTACCTCAATCCATGAGGTGAGGACGGATTTTATCGCCTCCCAGATAGATGCTGTGCTCGATGACATAGGTGCGGATGCGGTTAAAATAGGTATGCTCCACACACCCGAAGTGATCGAAACAGTTGCAGAAAAGTTGAGGCATTACCGTATCGAAAAAATCGTTCTTGATCCTGTGATGATATCTAAAAGCGGAGCAAGGTTGCTCAGAGAAGATGCGGTTAAGGCTCTTGAAAGGGAGCTCTTCCCGCTTGCCCTGTGTATAACGCCAAATCTGTTTGAAGCTTCCGCCTTGGTAGGAAGGAAGATTGCGGATATAAGGGGCATGGAGGAAGCTGCAAGAGAACTACTCGATTACGGCCCTGCATCGGTTATTGTTAAGGGAGGACACCTGGAAGGAGAGTCCAATGCGGACTGCCTGGCTGTACGTGATGATCGAGGTTCGGTCTCCATCCGATGGTACGAGGGTAAGCAGATCTCCACGGCCAATAACCACGGAACCGGCTGTACCTTTTCCTCCGCAATTTGTGCATTTCTCGCCAGAGGGGATGATCTTTGCTCCGCTGTAGATAAGGCAAAGGACTATATTTCTCGGGCAATAAGAGCCGGTGCGGAGTATAAACTGGGAAAGGGGCATGGGCCGGTACACCATTTCTACGCTACATGGAGGTAAAAATGAGATTGATAGATGAACTGTGGCGGAAAGCAGAAAAGATTTACAGTGAGATTCTTAAACTTCCATTTATAGAAGAGCTCATGAAAGGCATCCTTCCGGAGGAGAAGTTTATCTTTTATATGCAGCAGGATACACTCTATTTAAATGAGTTTTCAAAGGCACTCGCTCTGGCAGGGGTACGCTCTTCGGAGCAGAAACATTTCAGGGAATTCCTGGAATTGGCTTCGGCAGGAGTTGAGGCAGAGAGAAGAATACACGATACGTACTTTAACAGGTACGGTATAAATGCAGATGTACCCATGGCACCTGCATGTTTTACCTACTCGCATTATCTTTTATCGATTGCCTTCTGCGGATCTTACGGTAAGTGTGTGGGAGCCTTGCTTCCCTGTTTCTGGATTTACAGAGAGGTTGGGCTCTATATGCTTAAATCTTTGACAGAGTCAAACCCCTACGGAGAGTGGATAAGGGCTTACTCGGGAGAGGAGTTTAGCCTGTGCGTGGACAGAGCGCTGGCCATGGCAGAAGAGATTGCCGGGAGCTTAAGCAAAAAAGAGTTTGAAGATATGGGTGATGGGTTTATTAAGGCCAGCCGGCTCGAATGGATGTTCTGGGACAGCGCCTATCGGCTCGAGAAGTGGCAGCCGGCGGTAAAATAGATTCCGGCAAAGATTTTATTATAGAAGGCATCTCTATTGCTCTTCCGGCTCGTATCCGGGATAGAGTTTTTTCATACAATCGGGGCATATACCGTGGGTAAACTGAGCTTCCGAGTGATCTTCCATATATGCTTCCACGCTGTGCCAGTATCCTTCATCATCACGGATCTTCTTACAACTTGCACATATTGGAAGGAGGCCCCGGAGTCTTTTAACGTTTTCCAGAGCTTTCTGCAGTTCCTCTATAAGCCTTTCGCGCTCATGCTCCGCCAGAATCCTGGCGGTGATATCGGTAATAAATCCTTCCAGTCTAAGTAATTCACCCTCTGAGGAGAATACACCCGTACCCTGTTCCCAGACCCACTTCTCCTCCCCATCTGCAGTCCTTATCCTGTACTGGAATTGAAAGGGTCTATGCTCCTCTATGGCCTTCTGCACCTGTTCCCAGATCATTTTACGGTCGTCGGGGTGGATAAGGTCGGTGTATGATTTTTCAGCATTCATAACAAGGTCTTCGGGACGATAACCTGTTAACTCGTAACAGCCTTCACTTATAAACTCCATGGTCCGTTTCCGATCGTTCCTGCAGCGGTAGGCAATACCTGGCAGGTTGCTTATAAGCGTGGAGAGAGCGCGCTGGCTTTCGCGCAATGCTTCTTCCACGCGGAGTTTTTCCTGTTCCAGATGGTACTTAATTAAAGTCTGATCTATCACAGAAGGCAGTAGTTTAAGGTAAACTCCGTTTACATCTTTAACGATATAGTCGCTTGCACCCAGCTTAAGCGCTTCCACGGCTATTTGCTCACTGCCGGTACCTGTAACCATAATAATTGGAGGTAGTTCTCCCCTGGACTTAAGAATCTTTATTATATCGAGTCCCGTATATACGGGCATCACCTGGTCCAGAATAAGGATGTCGAAGGAACCGGTATCGTACTTTTTAATACCCTCTTCTCCATCTACAGAGCTGTCGATAAAGCCAAGTGCTTCGGGTATATCCTCCTCAAGGGCAATGGCAGCGGCCTGCTGGCTGTTTTCATCCAGAGAGGTGAGAGCAGGTTTAACCGCTTCTTTCAACTGCTCTATTGAATTGCGAAGTTCCGCTGAAAAGCCTTTAAGGTTTACCAGAGGTGCTCGAAGGTCATGGGAGACTATGTAGGCGAACTGCTTTATCTCCTCGTTTGCCTGCTTAAGCTCCTCTGTATAACGTTTTAGTTGTTGTTCTACCTGTTTACGTTGGGTTATATCGGTATACATGGCCACCACTCCCACGAGTTTATCCCGTATGAAAATAGGAGAACCGGCAGCGATGACATTAACCGGAGAGCCGTCCCTTCTGTAGCGAATGGTTTCCACCAGAGGAATGGATTTACTGTTAAGTAACTCCTTTGTGAACCTGGATGCTTCCTTGAACTTCTCCGGATCGGGGGAGGCGATTAAACTGTCTATATCTTCTCCTATTGCCTCTTCCTTGGAGTATCCGAAGAGGTTTTCTGCTCCGGGATTCCACTCATTAACCTTTCCCTGTTCATCCAGAGTAATGATGGCATCGGGCGCACAGGCTAAAACCGCTTCCAGATAAAGGCGCCGTTCTTCGCTCTCTCTTTCGAGTTGTTTGCGTTTTACGATTTCCTGTTTTAGAAGTTCTTTATTATCCATAGCTAAAATTGAAGGCGCTGACTACGCTACTAATATCAGAACATTATTATTGCCTAAGTCAATGCAACTTATAGACTTATTATGCTTTAAAAGAGCTTTTCTGCTCGAAACAGGGCAGTCGGGGCAGGGGATAGGCGATGAAGCCGTGTCGGCTTTTGCCTGACCTGCAAAGCATTCAACCCCGGACATGCTTTGTTTTGATATATACGGTTATCTATGTAAGCTTTAAAACATCACACCCTGATAATACCTTCTCTTTCGAGCCAGTCCAAAATCGACCAGTACTTCCAATACGGGAAAACTTGGATAAATTTGTTATCATGGGAGATTTCTGTTTCATCTTGTAAAGAAATGATAAGACCTCTTCGCTGATCAAACTTATGGAGGAACTTTAATAGAGGTGCGGCAGTCTTTTTTGAGATATTCTCTCGCATTTTAATTTCTACAGGCATAGTTATTTTATTGTTAGCCAGCACCATATCTACTTCGTCTTTCTGCGGTGAGCGGTAAAAATATTTTGCCCGGAGAAAATTTACCCAGAATTGCTCGACGATTTTCGGAAATATCATTGCACTGGCTAAGGAGAATGTAAATCCGGTATTCGCCAGATAAGCTCGTTTTAATTTTCTTTCGCTGGTTAACAAATTAGGCGAAAAGTTGTAAAGCTTTTGTATCAAGAATGAATATTCTAAATAGTCAAAATAATTATTAATTGTGCGCTGATCGAATTTGAGGTCATTAGCAAGATTCTTATAATCCAGATAAAGCCCGGGTCTCTGTGCCAGAATGTTTAATAAGCGTAACAACAAATCGGGCACGGAGATAGAGAAGACCTCAGGGATATCACGGAAGGTAACGCGTTCAAGAATAGAGTCTTTAAAATACCGTACTAATTGTATATCGTCAAAAGACAGCGCCTCTATGAACCCTCCGGTTTTTAAAAATTGGTTAAATTCTATGGCAATTGTTTGTTTAAAAACAGCTTCACGGGAATAGTCTATCTCCACATTCCGGAAAATCAGATATTCCGTGAAATCCAGTGGGTTAATCTCGTATTCAAAAAATCTCCCCGCCAGACTCTCCCGACTGCCTGCCTTCATGATGAGATTAGCCGAACCAGATAATGTGATTTTTACATTCGGATGCATATCGTATAAGATTTTTACCTGTTCAGACCAGCCCGGCAGTTTTTGAATCTCGTCGAGGAATATATAGATCTGATCTACCTGGAGTAAATCCTGTTTTAATACAGTCGTCTGATAATAATTAACGATATTTTCTAAATATAAACGCGCTTCATCAAAAGAGTGGTAGAGGATATTATAAGGAGAGATATTTTGTTCACGAATAAGCCAATCGATCAGTTGGAAAATAAGTGTGGTCTTACCAACGCGTCTGAGACCCGTGATCAGGGTCATTTGCTTTAGAGATAATGACTTCTTCAGCGGGTCAAGAACTTCCCTGGGTTTCCCCACCAGTGAAGTGGGCACATTTTGCACACGCCACCATGGGTTAAAATTATTGAAAATTAATTCCATAATAATGTAATTGATTTTAAATTTTAATAGCATTATAATGCTATTGTATTCAAATTTCAAGTAAAATTATCAGGCTCTCAGGTAAAATGCAGACTTTTTAGCTGAATATTTTACTTAATAGAGTATTGAAGTGCGCGATAACGAGGAATCCCGATTTTTAAAAGGTAGGCAAGCGACCTGCAAGATTCTTCTTAAAAGAGCGGACTTCGTAGCACACAAACACTGTAAACCTTTCGCACTCCTGCTCGGCCAGAACCCCGTCTGCAATCCTGATCCTGTACTGGAATTGCAAGGGTTTCCGTTCTTTATTCCATAAAGGCTCTAAAAACACCTATTTTGTGAATAAGGGAAATCTATCTATTTCCCTTGACCCTATTCAATTTTCTCTCATAATACTATGATAAAGATAATTTCACCCAAATCAGAAAGAGCGTCTAAAATGAATGGTAAAATAATGACCATCAAAGAGCTTTCAAACTATCTGAATATAAACGAGAAAACTATCTACAAACTAGCTGAACAGGGAGAATTGCCCGGCGTTAAAAAATCGAGTGGATGCGGAGATTTAAAAAGTAAGCTGTTGATGATTGGCTAATTAATGTTGCAAAACAAGTTATGGAGTCAAGAAATGACTTTGATTAAAGATATCATAAAACCCAGGAGTGAAATTTTAGAGGGCAGATTTCAGGGGGTTATTCAATCTCACAAAGTAGATAGTGAAGAAGAGCGACTTGAGAGTAATGCCGAAGATTTGTTTAAAGTAACCTATGTCTCATCGGCACTTAAGAGGGCGTTAGAACGAGTCAATGATAAGCTTACAGGCAGTTCAAATCAAGGCGCTGTTTTATTGGTAGGACCCTATGGTGCAGGGAAGACCCATGGGCTTATAACTTTATACCATCTTTTACGGGAGCCTAAAATCGCTAAAAACTGGCTAAGAAATTGGAGAGTTGATATTGCTTTACCTTCTTCCACAAAAACCTGCATAGTTTCCACCCGAAGATACGACGTAGATTTTCTCTGGGATCCGATATTTTTAAAATTGGGCAGAAGAGATATTTTGAGCAAAATCAAGCGCTTTCCTACGGTGGATCAAATCGAAGATATGGTTGGGGAAGAAACCTGTGCCATTTTTATCGATGAGATAGAGAACTGGTATGGTTCATTTGACCCTGAAAATCAGTCCGACTTGATCGAAAGAAACGAAACCTTTTTAGAGCATCTTTTTGAGGTTGCCAATGACCCGAATAGAAATCTTCTTGTGTTTTTGACTTTTCTCGAAGAAAAGGAAGGTTTGAAAAAGATATTTAACCGCACAAAGCCAGTAAGAATTGATGTAAGCGTTACCGAGGACAGGGGAAAGATCGTTTTGTATCGTCTCTTTGAAGATTCCGACAGAAAAGATTTAGAGAAGATAGAGCAAATCATACAAGGCTATATGGAAAAATATTCTGAGCCTATCAGGATTGAAAATCCTTACAGGTATAAACAAAGGATGACCGAAACATATCCCTTCCATCCCCTGCTTTTGGAAACCTTGACACAGGTTTATGAGGCTGCTACCGAAAGACAGGATATACGGGGTATGATGAATGTTCTGGCCGATATGGTAAAGGAAAATTACGATAAAAAAGACTTTCTTTTAATCTGTGATCTGGATGAAAATGCCTTCAGGGGCGTAGACCTTCGATTGGTAGAAAAATATAACTACGACCTTAAAAGGGTAAAAGATATTTCGTACGGGGCTGCCATATTAAGGTCTATTTTAGTCTTTACCCTCAACGATAAAACCATAGGTGCAACGGAATCCGATATTCTTCTCTCGGTTTTCTGCCCAACCCAGGGTCAGACACTAAACGCACTCATAATGGATTTAGAAAACATATACGGCAAACCGCACTATCTTCACAAAGAAGGAGACTTTTATCTTTTCAAGCATGATCTGAATATCTTTGCCCTAATGGAGAAGGAGAAGAGAAACATAACCGATGAAGATTTAAAGAGGAAAATTGCCGAGATTGTCAAAAAGGATGTTTTTGAAAATAAGGTATTCATTTACGGATTTGAAACTATTCCTGACGATAGCAAGATTAAAATGATTGTCTCTTTAGAATCATGGGGTGAAAACGATACCCTTAAAAATAAATTAGAAGAATTCTATCAGGGCAAGAACTGGCAAAATACTTACATCGTTATATTGCCTAACATCGATAGTATTCTTTCATTTTACGAAATTGTTGAGAAAACGAAACGTCTTCTGGCTGGGGAAAGATTGCAAGAACAGGTTGAAGATAAAGAGAGAAAGATTCAAAGATTAGTTACTGAGGAAATCGAGCAGATAGCAGAAAAAATAAAAGCATCTTATGGACGTATAGTAAAATGGGTGGCAAGGGAAAGGGAGCTTGTTCCAAGATTGATTAATGCAAGCCCCGATATAAGGAGCATAAGAGAAAAAGCTGGAAGTGATTCTTCCTTAGTTGGCGATTTTATACTTCAGGAAGTCAAGGATAAAGCCCAAGGGGTCAGACTTGAATTCATAATAAACGATTTTAAGAAGCTCAGGAGATTCCCTTTTATTCTGGATGATGAAATTATTTACAGTGCTATAAGAAACCTTCATAGAGATAAAAGAGTGGTAATCCAGGGAGACAGGGGGAAATGGTATATAGATGAAATGCCCAGAACTTTGGAATCTGGTTTCGTGATCTTTGACCCTAAGTATGCCCCCCAAGAGGAAATAATTGAGATAGGTGTAGCTGAAATTCTTGAAGACGAAGAAAAACCAGAGGGGAAAAAACCGGGAGAAGTAAGACCACTGGAGATTGAAAGAAGGGAAAAGAAGCAGCTCTCGGTAAGGGGAAATTCGCCTCGTGTTATATTAAGCCAGATTGAAGCAAGAACTCGAGAAAAAGACCTGTTCACAGGGATAAATATAAAATATCAATTTGTCAAAGAACTTTCAAAACAAGAGATCATGAAGTTTATAAAGCAACTTCCTCAAGAAGAGGCGGAAATGGATGGAGAAGTTGAGCTATGGAGAGAACATGAAGATTGAAAATGATTTTATAAAATCACTCATTAAAGAGGAGAACCCAATTCCTTATGTTTGGAATAATCTTTGGAGTGTTTGGCTTCGCCACGCGAATGAAGATTTAAAAGATTATTATTATCGGGGCGAAGAATCCGCTTTTTTATTTGAAGATTTTTTATTAAAGACCTACGATGAATTTTTCACAAAAGAGCTTCCCAGAAACTGTTTAAATAAACCTTCACCTTTCCAAAATGCCGAACAGGATTTTTGTTTTATTGTGATGAATGGAATGAGCATCCGAGAAGGTGCCCTTATCTTTAGAGCACTACAAAAAGAGGGATTTACGCCCAAGGTAAACTATTCCTTATCTTCTATCCCATCAGATACCCAGAGTTTCAGGGAGAAGATAAAGACTGATTTAGCAGGTTCGGAGAAGTTTGTAGAAATTAATAACCCTAGACAGGTAAGAATTTCAGGGAAGGAGAGATACGTTTGGTCTTATTTTCCTGATGTAATGCTGGATAAAATACAGGTAGGTCGGACAGTAATTTCAGACCTTGAGAATATGTATAAGACTTCAGAAAAGATTGTTTTTGAGTTACAAAAAAAGATAAATGCAAAGAAAATTATCATCCTATCTGACCATGGTTATATCCGTTCCGAACCAGGATTCTCTTTTTCTGTTCCTGAAGGTAAGAAGAAAAAGTTGCGAGAATCTTTTGGTGGCTCCCGGTTTATTCCTATGGATAAGGCCGACCTTTCAGAACTTGTAGAAGATGGTTATGTAGCTGAGTTTTCTGGCTATTACATGGTTAAGTCTCGATACACCTGGCCTGTTTCGGGAAAGTATAATATTTATCTCCATGGTGGAGTGAGCCTTACGGAGTGTCTTGTCCCGGTAATTGAGGTGGAAATATGATAACACTTGAGCAGTTAAATCTTAAAGAAAATGAGAAAAAGGCTCTGATAGAACTAAAGGAGAGGGTTTTTAAAAAATTCCCCGATGCAGAGATTGTCCTTCATGGTTCAAAGATAAGAGGTGATGCTGATGATGAGTCTGATATTGATGTTCTGGTTTTGCTAAGAGAGAAAGTTAATACTTCAATAGAAGAAGAAATTTTTAGCCTATCCTATGACATGGAACTTGAATATGATGTAGTCTTTGGAATTCTTGTCCATGAAAAAGATTTCTGGAGTTCAGAACCGGCACATGCTATGCCTCTTCACTGGAACATAGATAAGGAAGGAATTCCGATATGAAAGAAACAACAAAAACTCTCATTAGGTACGGGTTAGAAGATGTAATTTTGCGATATAGTAAAACCAATAATGTAATTTGGAACCAATTATATGAGGAATTATCAGAATCAAGCATTCGTCAGTGGAAAGGCAAAGTAAGAATTGACAGAACAAGTGAAAGAGGTACGCGTTTCAGTCAAACTATTGATAAAGAATCACCAGGCGTGCAAATGAGCGATGTTTGGGAAATTTCACAAATAACAGCTTCTTTTGGTGAATATCTTGCTTTTGACACCCAAAAACCCGAAGCCCTCTTAAAATGCATCATCCTTGCCTCTTCCAATGAAGGCGACATTGTTGCTGACTTCTTCTGTGGTTCGGGCACAACCTTAGCGGTGGCAGAAAGACTCGGTAGGCGATGGATTGGCTGTGATTTATCCAAGTTTACCATTCAGGTTGCAAGGAAAAGGCTTTTAGATATTTACAATTCAAAGGATTTGATGAGTGAAAAATGAATGTTGAAGAGATTAAAAGAAAGATATTGCCCATATTGAAGAAATATGGAGTAACGAGAGCAGGCATTTTTGGCTCTGTTGTTAGTGGCGATGAAAGGGAAGATAGCGATGTTGACATACTGGTAGAATTGCCCAAAGGGTTGAGCCTTCTTGATCTTGTGGGACTTAAGTTGGAATTAGAAGAAGTTTTAAGGAAGAAGGTTGATGTTTTAACCTATAATTCTATTTATCATCTTTTGAGAGAACCAATTTTAAGTGAAGAAATGCAGATATTATGAAAAAAGACCCAAAGGTTAATGTGAAATTCATTCTGGAATGTATTGAACTTATAGGTGAAACTGTAAAAAACATTCCCCAATCAATTAAAGAGAAACATCCCGACATACCCTGGAAGAGAATAGCAGGTATGAGAGATATACTCATTCATGATTATTTGGGCATTGATTTGGATACAACATGGCAGGTGGCTTACACCGAAATTCCCCGGTTAAAGCAAAAAATGTTAAAAGTAGAAAGAGATCTGGAGAAATAAAATGCCAGAAAAAAAATACGGAAAGCCAGCAAGACCTTTTGAACTCTGGAACATAGGCAACTATGAAACTGTTTACTGGCAGGAAAGAGAGGATGAATACCTTGCCTTTATGCTTAAACTTTATCAGGCGCAGCCATTAATCGGGTTTAGATACCTGCACGGTAGAAAGGGAGATAGGGCAGTTCATATTGGTCCTTTGAACGCACCTGTTACGATGGAAGAGGTTGAAAAGGTAGTGATAGAATGCAGGGCAAATAACTTCAATAAGGCGGATGTTCTTGGCTGGTAGTGGAGTTATGAGGTAAATGAGCTTGCTAAAACTCTGGCAAAGAAAAATGGAGTTTATTTAAGGCTTGTTCAGATACCATCTGTGAATGAGATAAAGTCATTGCTTGTGGGTTTTGATTTACAGTTGTTGAATATAAGAGATGGGATTCTTGAGAAGGAACTTGCAAAATATGTAAAGTTTCCAGAAGTTGCCTATCTGAAGATTGAAACAGAAGTCAAAGGAAAAGAGGTAATGCTAAAAGTTACAGATTTTCAAATTCCGCCAACTGCTGAACTTTCAGAAATTGCCAGCAAAGTCAAGGATTCAAGAGAACTCATAGATTACTGGGCAATAGACTGGGATTATAAAGGTGATACATTTCATAATCAGTGGCAGAGTTTTAGGACCAAGAAAAATCCGAAGGTTGATTATGAGTGCGCCAAGCAAAGCTAATGTAAGCAAGCCGGACAATCCGGCACGTGTAGCGGCTGACCACCGGCACGGAACTGAACCATGCGTATGATGAGGTAACGAGTCATGCGAAGCCATGGGAAGGGCAGTCTGTCAGCCACAACGCAAGTGAAGGTATCGAGCCCCGAAATATACCATATTGCATTGGGTCAAGGGTTTCATTTCCTGGAAGCCAGTATCGGAGTACACGCTAAAGGTGAGTGTAGCTTCGACG
>QNBH01000093.1 GCA_003645645.1 Spirochaetota bacterium
CCTTTATTCCGGGTTCGAATACTTCCCGATTTTCCTTATATACAGGAATAATTACCAGATGAATCAATTCTTCCAACAGAGGAAGTGTTGGGTTCGACCTTTTAAGAAGCTTTTTAGATTTATAGTGAAAGAAAAGGGATAATCTCTCTTTTAAAGAAAGTTTCTTATCTTTTTTCTCACTCTCTTTATTGTAGATATCTTTTATCCTTTCCATCCAATCGGTTTCACTTTCTACCCAGAGACGAAAAAAGGCAAGCAGGAGACACAATGAGTAGTACACCATGCGTAAGAACCAGTAATATAAAAATATTATCATGATTGCAGCGGTTATCACCGGTTGTATAAAAGCCAGAATCATTATGCCAGATAGAGTAACAAGGCTTATGGATCCCGGTACAATTTCAAGAATCCGCTGAAGGAGCATCTCTTTTCTGCTTAGATTGTTCCTCGAATAAATATATTCCATAATATCATTTTATTATTTTGGACACGGAAAAACCTTTCTCGGGTATTATTTTTAATGATCTGATTTGTCCCTTTGCCGGCTTAACCATTACAAGCTTTCCCGTTTCTTCTGAATAGTATATTTTTTCTTTTGGCAGACCTTCAACTATCTCATACTCCTTTCCCTGTGTTTTTGGCAAAATCGGTTTTGCAATTATTTTCCCCTCTCTGGAAAAGAGAAAGTGAGAGTTATTACCGATCGGACCTATCGGGTTTATTTTTTTTATTGCGTTCAAGTACCAATTTACTTCCGGTAACTCATTATCCAGAAACCTGTCCGGTATGTTGATCGTTCCTACTCCTTTCTCGGTCCAGAGCAGTATACGATCTCTTTCAACGTCTACTTCTTCCCCAGTGATCCCTGCCCAGGTCAATTCTCTTTCAGGGGAAACTATAAGTAATTTCCTCTCCTCTTTAAGAAAGATACCTATTTTCTTTCCCTCAGCATAGAAAATCGTTAAGTTCTTACCACCTCCGAAATATCTCCTTATCTTCTCTTCTTCAATTTTAATATGGGGCAGCTTGATACCCAATCTGTTGATCTCAAAGATTTTCCCATTTTGCAGCATATAAAAAAAAGAGTTCTTATAGTAACCTGTCCCTATCACGGAGGAAGCTATTAAATTTCTGGTGCTCTCATCGTTTTTTCCTATAGAATAAAGGGTTTCTCCCTTAAGGAAATAAATCATATCCAAATAGGGTGAATACCAGAGGATTTTGTCCGGAAGAGTTTCGAACTTTTCTGTTAGTTCCTGAATCCTTAGTTTTCCCATCTGTGTATCAAGACCAATAACACTTATCCCTTCTGCACCGAGTAAAAAAAGAAAGACCAAATCGGAAGATGGAACGTTTTCAACTTTTATAATTACGTAATCATCATAAGTTGCAAGCTCTTCGGGTTTCTCCAATATTGTTCCGGATTTAATATCGTAGAAAGAAATATTATTTACCGAATCGCTTAAGAGAAGAGCATACTCTCCATTTGCAAAGGGAATAAAATTTCTAAAAGGCTTAATCAGAAGAGACTTCTGCTTTAATCTCTGGGGGAAAAGTATGACAGAATCGAGATGAGTTACCGAATCTGCTTTTATTTCTACCCTTGCTTCCCAGGAACGGTATTTATCCTTTACTAATGTAATAGTGTAAATCCCGGGCTTCATATTTTCTATAACTGCAGGAGTTTTCTCTTTTACCGATTTACCATTTATCTTTATTAGTGAGCCGGAAGGCCGGGAGCTCACCTCAAGGATACCTGTACGGATGACCGGCTTATTTCCCCGCGGCTCGAGAGTAATCCCAAAGGCAAACATCAGAAGAATGGGCAGGGTGATAATGTAAAAAGCCAACAGTACCCAGAAGATAATCTTCCTGGCAAATGTTATCTCTGAATAAATGCTCACCAGAGCTGTATTTTACACTAAAATAAATCTATTCTGAATACTCCAATGAAATTACCTTTTTTTATGCTCTTCCAGAGCTCTCATTTCCATTTCGTATCCATCTCTAACATGCCTTCTCATCGTGGTTTCTGCCAAATCGCAGTCCCCTGAAATAATGGCTTTTATGAGGTTTGTATGCTGAGAGGGTCTGTCCTTATGCCAGTCTATGTGATAAGCGTTGGAAAGTAGAATACGGTGAAGATTTATCCTTTTTATCGAAGAGATGAGCTCTTCACACCTGGTGATGTTTACTATCTTCTCGTGTAACTTGAAATGGAGATTAGCTTTCTCATTCCTTGTTAATTTATCTCCGGTAAGATCGGTATCACACTTTTTAGCAAGTTCAAGTAGTTCTTCCTTTTCCGCCTGAGAAATGTTCTGTGAAGCCAGGCGTGCAGCCATTCCTTCCAGTGCTTCCCGCACTATGTACCTTCCGTAAATTTTTTCAGGGGTGATCTCCATTACCATTGCCCCCCATTTTGGTTCGAAAACGATCAATCCGTCATTTTCCAGAAAGCGGAGTGCCTCCCGTACTGTAATAGTAGTCGTTCCGAACCTTTCCGCCAGCTTTCTCTGCGGCAATCTCTCGCCGGGCACGAACTTGCCTGATACTATCGCATCACGTATTGCTTTGTAGACTTTCTCGTATTCTGTTTGAAAAATTGGCAATCTACCCGCCTCCTGAAATAGTTTTTAGCTCTTAAATCTTTTCCAGATATCTTCTGCCTCGTTCTTTCCCTTTACTACAGGCAAAAGTGCAAGTCCTTCTCTGTCCAGGTTCCTCTCGATAAAATCAAAGTCTTCTTCTCTAATATCCCCCCATATGATGAGAGGTTTTTTAGCTATTATTTTTTTATAATACGGACAGAGCTCTTCCGCCCGAGGGCCACCAAAGTCGATGTGCAGCTCAACAGCAGAAAGTTCTGTGTTCTCTAAATATTCTACCGGTATATACATACTGGGGTGAAGATGGATTACAGTAGAATCGAACTCTTTTATGATATCACAAATGCAGGGGTAAATCACCTCACCGAAAAGTTTCGGAGACAACATAGCGGAGGCATCTTCCTGTAACATTGTACCCTTTCCCGGCATCCATAAATTATAAAAAAAGGCTCCTACTCCACCATAAAACTCTGGAATTCTTTTTATCTGGTATCTGGCAAACTCAATCCATATACTGGTTAGCTTCTTTGCTATTTCTTTCTGCCTGTCCCGTTCTTCAACAAGTTTATAGATGAAATCTGGATTTCCGTAAAGAGCCGAGAGAAGGTCGGAGATTCCCCGCATCAGAGTCGTACCCAGAGGATATCGTCCATGACTGGTTTCTGTGAGCATGGATAGAAACTCCCCCACTTTCTCTACCCAGGGATTTTTAGGATCGAACTCGCGAATATCCTCTTCGTCCATAAAATCTTCCGGGGGAACACTTCTGGTTGAACCGGTTTTGTGATCGGCATACACATCACAGCCTATTATAGCCTCCATCCATGGCAATCCCCAGAAAGGCGTTGCGGTCCAGATAAAATCACCCCCTGTATCTTCATGCAACCGGAAGAGCCTTTCGTAATCTTCTCTGAACTCCTCTACCCGGATATCTTTGGGGGAAATGATATCATCAGGGATTGTCGATGCTCCCCGGTATCGTTTTAAAGGAAAGTAGGTTTCAAGAAAAAATCCCACTAGAGGGCCATCTTCCAATTCCATTTTATAGAACTTCTTGAAGTTATCGATCCTCTGCCTTACAGGTATTTTTTCCATTAGAACGCTCCGCAATTGTGTGTATCAGGTGCATGTGTTAAAGTTTCCTCCAGTTTTCCGGAGTATAACCCGTATCAACCCTGGCATCGAAGTAAGCTTCCAGATTCTCCAGAGGGATGTTTCCATGTATACCGCCTGGTGTAGAAATTGCAAATCCGGGAATGTCTTTTGTTTTATTAGATACCTCCAATACATGCTTTTTTATTTCGGATTTTGTACCTCTCAAAAGGATACCGGTTTCCACTCCCCCTATTATTATGCGATCGCTGAAATATTCGAGTATCAGATCAAAATCGGTAGCCGGATTTTCCAGCATCACTCCATCTACTCCGCTTTCTCTTAGGGGAGATAAAAGCTTACCCATATTACCATCTGCAACAAAAATAATTTTCTTACCCTTTTTCTTTATGTCGTCCCACAAAACTCTATATTTAGGGAAAATATACTTCTCGTACCACGATGGTCTGAAAACAGGACCTCTCGAATCTGCCAGGTCGTCATGACAAAAGACAAAGGGAGTATCCAGATCGGTAAGTATTGAAATATATTTCCGTGTTTTTTCTAATACTGGCTTAAGAAACTTATCATCAAAACCATCGGGATCCATGGCAGCGGCTTCAAGAAAAACTTCCCAACCCAGATACTCCACCCCCCACATAAACAAGGTGGTATAAAACATATAGTAATAAAGACCGATATCACCGAGAACGGCCGATTTTCTTTGTAACTCTTCTTTATCCAGTCTGTGAGGAACAGGGGTGATCAGCTCGTTATAATCGGGGTCTATTTCCCCTTTATTCCAGAACTCTTCCACATTTATAAAGGGGTACTTGTATCTTGCCACCGTATTGTAAAGACCAAGGTAACTCTCTTTGTATCCGTTCGGAAGATCCCGTACTTCACCAGGTTTAAGCGATGGAGGAGCATTTTCTTCTGGAACACGGTTGACAATATCTATACCCAGAGATTTGTAAGCTTCCATAAATGCCCTTGGTGTTTGGGTATAGGGATCTAATCCAGAGGCAAGGTGGATCAGAGCAGGGTGGTTTAGTGTTTCTTTGGATGGTTTTTTCACCGGGAACTCTCGTTTTATAAGTGCTGCGAGTACATCCTTTTTCATCTGTTCTGGCAATGCCGAGATGCCAACTCTCTACTCAACTTCACCTGCCTCTGCTATTTATCATTGTTGCAATAACAGGTTAAGATCGGTTACAAAGGCTCTTGTAGCTCTGCTTAGAAAAATTGAATCTATACTGCAAGCTATAAAGTTAAAACCTTCGTCTATGAGGGATTTGACCTCAGTTGCATCGGGATTTACGTTGTGAATGCCCAGGATCTTCTTCTCCCTCATTACTGCTTCTACTACTTTCTCTCTGGCTCCTTTCATTCTGGGATGATCGAACTGAGCTACTATACCCATTGAACCCGATAGATCGTAAGGTCCCATAAAAACTCCATCTAGACCCCGAACTGTGACAATCTCCTCGATATTTTCAACTGCCCTGTAATGTTCTATCTGTGCGATTACTATGATTCTCTCATTGGCGGAATCGAAATATTTGCTAAAGTTCGATCCGTATTCCGAAGCTCTTCCAAGCGCCACCCCCCTGAAACCCTCGGGGGGGTACTTTGCAGCTTTCACTGCATTTTCAGCTTCTTCTCTGGAATTGATAAGGGGCACGATTATTCCGCTCACTCCACAATCGAGAACTTTCTTTATAACTACAGGGTCATTAGCCTCTATGCGAACAAATGCCTCGGTACCTGCGCCCTGTATACCTGCAAGTAGAACAGTAAGGGTCTCGTAACCTATGGGGGTATGTTCCATGTCCACAGTTATCCAATCAAAACCAGATCGACTAAGAATCTCAGCTACAGCCAGATCCCCAATCATTATCCAGCTTCCGAATGACGGCTTACCACTTTTTATTTTTCTTTTAACTGCATTTTCTATACTCATCTTTTACCCCTTCATTCCGCTTATGGCTACTCCTTCGATGATTCTTCTCTGAAAGAAGACAAAAAGAACAATCACCGGAAGAACAACCAGGGTTGTACATGCCATCAGCAGACCGTAATCTATAAACCTTTGAAAATCGATAAATGTGGCTAGCATTACAGTCAGTGTTTTTTTATCATCACGGGTCAACATGAGCAGGGGCCAGAATAGATCGTTCCAGGTGACAAGAAATTTGAGAATTCCCAGGGCTGCACATCCCGATGCAACCACTGGAAAAATAATACGAATAAGAATTTTAAACTCCGATGCCCCGTCAATCCTCGCTGAAGAGATAAGATCTTCTGGAACACCCAGGGTGAACTGACGCATCATAAAGATTCCGAAATTACTTATAGAAAACGGAACAATTACCCCCCAGAGCGTATTAACCAATCCTACCTGTGCGGCAACCATATACAGCGGAATTGCAATGATAAAAGGTGGTATCATGAGTGCAGAAAGTATCAACATGAAGATAAAGTTCAGTCCTATGCATCGGTAACGGGCGATAGCATATCCTGCCATTGTAGAAAAGAATATTGAAATCACGGTGGTCATACCGGAAATAAAAAGACTGTTATAAAGGTTGCGAAAGTAGGGGGCTTTGGCAAATACATTCTTGAAATGTACGATGGTGGGATTTTCCGGGAAAAAAGTAGGAGGCCTTTTGACAATTTCCGCTCGAGGCTTGAAGGCAGTGCTTACCATCCAATAAAATGGGAAAAGGATTATAACTCCCACGATTAGAAGTATTGCATATACAGTAAATCTGTAGAAAGCTCTTTTGGCTCTATAACCCATTCTCATTCCTTTATCTCCTAGAAGCTAACTCTTGTCCTTTCTTCGAAGAACCGAAATTGAAAGATAGTGATTATCAGAATGATGGCAAGAAGGATAAGCACATTGGCACTGGCTCTTCCGAAACTTAGGTATAAAAATGCATACTGGTAAACCCTGTAACCCACGGTAGTTGTTGCATGACCGGGGCCTCCGCCGGTCATGATAAATATCTCCCGGAAAGCCTGAAGATTCTGTATTGTGTTGTGAATGATAATAAACCACATCGAGGGGGCGACCAGAGGTATGGTTATATGAAACAATCTCTGTACAGGATTTACCCCATCAATTTCTGCTGATTCATAGTATTCATTGGGTATAGCAAGAAGCCCGGCCAGAAAAATCACTACATTGTAGCCCAGGGTCCGCCATACAGTCATTGCAGCTACGCTGGGTAGAGCCATGGATTTATCCCTCAACCAATCAAACTGGGGGAGTCCAAGCTTCATTAAAATCAAGTTAAGCACACCGCTGTAAGGTTCATACATCCACACAAACACAATTCCCATGGCGATAACTCCGGCAACACTGGGTATAAAATAGAGTGAGCGAAAGAATCCCCTCCACTTAACGATCGATACCAGCATGACAGAGACTATCAGAGAAAGAAAAGTGCCTACAGGAACAGTCATAAGCACATAGGCAAATGTGTTTATAAGAGCTTTCCAGAAAATATCATCCTTTAGAATTTCTATAAAATTACCTAAACCAACAAACTTCCATGGGTTATTAACACCCCTTATAAGGTGCATGGACTGAATGATGCAGCGTAAGGTGGGGAAAAAAATAAACAGGAGGTAAGAAAATATGCCTGGGAGCACAAAAATATATCCCCACTTTCTTACGGGGTGTGTAATATCATTTATAAAACGATCTAACAATCTGCTTTTCATGTTATTACAGCCTTACCCAACTCTTTAGAACGGCGGGAAGGAGTCTGTATATCCTCTATTTTCCTCCCCGCCTGTATCATAATTTAAATTATTTTATTTCTTTGAGTCTCTTCCTGCCATATGCAGCAAGATCTTTCATCAGTTTCATAGGATTTGAGTTTTCGTTTGTCAACAGCTCGAGGGCAACTTCTCCCAGTTTTGCTTCGAGTTCCGCCTGGAGGGCGTTGGGGTCCTGATAGGGATTTCTAACCAGGGGTCTTTCTTTGGTCATATATACATATACATCATAATAGGGAAGTTCTTTGAAGAAAGGATCGTCAACATACTTCTTGTGTCTGGAAAGCCCTCCGTTGTTTTTAGCCATTTTTATTTCGTTTTCCGGTAAAGCCATAAACATATTGAAGTCCCACGCTACCTCGGGATGTTTCGAATCCACTGTTACCCCCTGAAAGGCAAGCCATGGCATAGCTCCTGTTTCGTAATTTCCGATAGGAGGTTTCCCGCTCGGAAGCGGGCCGATACCGTAATCGATATCCGGGGCATTTTCTTCGAGCCAACCGGCAAAAAATGATTCCCTGTTTGTCATGGCTGCAAGACCAGTACCTACAGCTTCTATGGGATAGGGCAAAGTGGTGCTTGTAACTTTATAATTGAATATCAGATCCTTGTAGAACTGGGCAGCCTCAATCCAGCCCGGATCGTCGAAAATTACGTCGGTATAATCTTCGTTATAGTAAAATCTCTTTCTCGTATCCACAAATGCCGCACCGAATTTACTGAACTTATCTCCTATACCCTGGTGCCCACCTGCATATCGCAATGCTACACCTGCTTGCTGAATCCTTCCGCTTGCATCCCTTTTTGTAAGCTTCTTTGCAGCTTCGAGCCACTCCGGTAAATATTCGGGTGGATTTTCCGGATCCAGCCCTGCTTCTCTGAACATATCCTTGTTGTAGTAAAGCATCTGTCCCACATCGATTTCACAGCCGGCCCAACCGTAATATTTTCCAGCGACTTTGCTTAAGCTCATTGCATAAGGGGTAAACATCTCTTCCATCATCTTGAGAGCCCAGGGGGGAGTCTCCAGAAGTCCGTTGTACATAAGCCCTACCTGTGCTTCTATCCAGGCAATATCGGGCGCAGAATGGGATTGAAAGGCAGATGCCCAGATCGCCCTTTGTTCTGCATTGGGGATCTCCCTTATGGTGATGCTTACATTGGGATGAATGGAAGAATACTCCTCTGCAAACTCCTGGGCCAGTTGGTGATAGCCTGGACGTGTACCCAGAACATGCCAGTAAGAGATTTCGATCTTTTCTGTAGGAAACGTGAAATCTGGGTTGTAAGTCTCGATCGGTGTTTTGATTCTCTCCTCAACAGCTCCGGTTTCAGCCTCCGGTTTGGCTGTCTCTTTTTCCTGTTTGCCTCCCGCAAATAAAAAAACAGCTCCGACAATCAGGATAAAGATAAGCATAATTGATTTTTTCATAGAAATCCTCCTCTGTTTTTAAGGTAAACCTAGTATAACTGGTATATCAGTAGGTTGTCAAGAGGAAATCAATATACCGTCTATCGTTTAAAAAACTGTCAAGGCATTGTCCGGTCCGGCATATCTCGCTTACCAGGCTTGAAGCTGTAAAGGCGTTTACAATGGATAATATCGGCAACCTTCTTTTAGGCAAAAAAATTTGGCGATTTTTAGAAAAAAGAACGCAGGTCCCTCTATGTTGATTCGGTTTTAAATTACCCCTGTTACATGCAGGATTGTTTCCTGATATCAGCAGCAACGCCTCTACATTCAGGTAGCCTGTCTTTTAGAATCTGCGGAGACTACCCAGCGTGAGTTATCACCACTTCGAGACATTGATGATTTCTATCCCAAAATCCTTCTCAGTCTCGACATTTTTCAGCCCCGGGATTACCTGGAATCCGGCACCGCTCACTGTTGGACTTTCTTATTGGTGGAGAGCTGTGATTACATACAAAAACTACCGGAGATGAATGTATATTAATCCGGGATACCAGGCCTGATGCTATGTCTGTTGCTTCGACCGCTTAATTGCCAGCTTAACATAATTCTGCCATAATGTTCCCACGGATGGAAACATTATGGCTAGAAGGGAGGAGTACAAGGTAATTTTACCAGAGATTGAGCGCAAATATTAAGATATTTAGAGTGCTACGTAAAAACCGGCACTGCGAAAGCCCGGGAAATTATTCGAGCTCGCATATTCCTGCTAACGGATGGAAGCTGCAGAAGCAAAGGCAAGACAGATCCGGATATAGCCGAAGAGCTTGATGTGTGTTTGAGGACGGTGGGAGCGACACGGGAGAGGTGCTTAGCAGGGGACTTAAAACCAGGGGGGGATCCCTCTGCCTCAAGCTATAGGTTTTTAGGACTCACATGCCGCTTGATGCAGAGGGTTTCCCCTCTAAGCAAAATCATGACAAAACAACGAAATCTGAGGGCATAATAGCATTGGCCTAAGGCTGCGCTGTGAGATGAACTTCTGCTCTGCACTACTTCTGTAGCCTTTGCAAGAAATGCCGATCAAGCGTCTGTAGGCGCCTTCCATTCTTTAAGGCAATCCATCACTCGCCCATCACCTGGATGAAGACTCTTCGACTCCTGGCTCTGTTGTCATGATCGATTACAACAACCTGCTGCCAGGTTCCCAGAACCAGCTCACCCCTGTGAACCGGAATAGTTATTCCAGGTCCCATGAAAGTCGCCCTTAAGTGGGAGAAGCCGTTGTCATCTCCCCAGGTTTGAGAATGCCTGCTCCTTTCCGTTTGGGGAGCAAACTGCTCAAGCTTTTCCTTAAAATCTTCCACCAATGCCGGTTCGTACTCTATAGTTGATACCGAAGCAGTAGCGCCGGGGATAAAAACATAGGCAATTCCCTCGGTTATTCTAGATTGTTCCACAATAGAACGTACCTCGGGGGTAATATCTCTTACATCGGAGAAACCCCTGGTTTCAATCGTTATCTCTTTAGAAAATACCATGCCACTCTCCTTGACTTTCTCCTCTGTCTCGATTATTTTTTCAAAGGCTATATTATAAAAGATAATTCCGCAATGGAACTGCTATCTCCTGCCGGAAATATAGAAAAGCTCTACTATGCATACACCTACGGTGCAGATGCCGCATACATCGGATTGAAAAACTTCTCTCTGAGAGCAAAAGCGGATAATTTCTCTGATGGAGAACATCTCGAAATCCACAGGTTAAAGGCCGGAAAGCGTCTCTACATTGCCCTTAACATCTATTTTCACGACCATGATATAGCACAGCTCGAGGATAGCCTCGATTATATCTCCGCCTATCCTTGTGATGGATTTATTATAAGCGATATAGGTATTCTACCTCTTCTCAGGAGGAGATTCCCCAATAAAGCCCTCCACTTAAGCACGCAGGCCAACTGCACCAACTCCAAGGCTGCCAGGTTTTATCGGGATATGGGATTCGACAGAATTATCCTCGGCAGGGAGTTGAGTCTAAAAGACATCGAGACGGTAAAGCGCAAGGTTCCCGATGTGGAAATCGAGGTTTTTGTACATGGGGCCATGTGTCTTGCCTACTCAGGCAGGTGTTTCTTAAGCAGATACATGGCCGATCGCTCCGCTAACAGGGGTGATTGTGCAGGGTCCTGTCGTTGGGAATACCGTATTCTTGAGGAAGCCAAGCGACCTGGAGAGTATTACCCTGTAATAGAAGGAGAAAACTTTACCACCATTTTAAGCTCCAGGGATCTGTGCATGATAGATCATTTAAAAGATTTGAGAGATGCAGGGGTGGATGCAATAAAAATTGAGGGAAGGATGAAATCCATTTATTACACCGCCGTTGTAACAAGGGCATACCGGAAGATGCTCGATGTTTTAGAAGGCAAGAAAGTAGATAACCTTGATGAGTTCAAAGAGGAGCTTTTTAAAGTAAGCCACCGTGAGTTTACCACCGGTTTCTATTACGGCAAGGAGGAGATAGAGCTCCCTACAGAGAAATCCTACCTGCAACCATACCGGTTCATGGGTACGATTAGAGACGAGATAAGCCCGGGCCGATTCAGGATCCATGTTAAGAACGCTATTTACCAGGGAAAACCTATCGAGTACACAGGCCCCGATGTTCCCGTTTTACGGGATAAAACTTTCAATTTATACGACGAGCGATTCAACCCGGTTGAGGCAGCCAAACACGGTAGAGAGTATTACCTGGAAACCGAGCAACCGGTAAAACCAGGCTACATCATCCGCAAGCCTGTATCCGGTTAGTCTTCCTTTCCTCTAATCAAGAACCGCCCCTCTGGCTGCCGTGGAAACGAGTCTTTCGTATCGTGCAAGCCAACCCCTTTTAAACTTCGGCGCCGGCTTATTCCACATCTTCTTTCTCTCGTTGAGCTCTTGCTCATCCACCAGCAAATCTATCTTTCTTGCCGGAAGATCTATGTGGACAGAATCACCATCCTTAACCAGGGCGATGGGACCTCCCATTGCAGCTTCCGGGGAGACATGGCCAATGCTTAAGTTCCTCGTTCCTCCTGAGAATCTTCCGTCTGTAACAACGGCAATCCCTCCTCCCAGTCCCATCCCGGCAATGGCACCGGTAAGAGCCAATGACTCCCGCATTCCCGGCCCTCCCCTTGGACCTTCGTACCTTACTATAAGTACATCCTTCTGTTTAACTCTTCCGCTCATGACATACTCCATGGCAGCATTTTCGCCGTCAAAAACTCTCGCCTTCCCCGTAAATCTGTACATTGCAGGATCCACAGCCCCAACTTTCACCACCGCACCTTCCGGGGCAAGAGTCCCCTTTAGTACTGCAATACCCCCTTCAGAGCTGTACGGATTCTCAAGTGTCCGAATCACATCCCCGTCTCCTTCAGATGCATAATCGCAGATCTCACCGATGGTATTTCCTGAAACGGTTATACAATCGGTATTAAGAAGGGGCTTTAAGTTTTTAAGCAATGCCGGTATACCACCTGCAAACTCCAGATCTTCCATCATTTGTTCGCCGCCGGGTCTTAACGAAAGGAGTCTTGGTGTCTTTTTACTTATTTGATCGAAATCCGCCAGGGTTATATCCACTTCTCCCTCATGGGCAATTGCAGGAATGTGTAAGGCCGTATTGGTGGAGCCACCCAGAGCCATATCCATGCAAATAGCATTTTCCAGAGATTTCCTTGTTACGATCTGCCGTGCAGTAATCTCTTTTTCTATGAGTGTAACCACCCTTTTACCCGCCTCGAAGGCCAACCGCTCCTTTTTTGCCGTTCCGGCAAGGGCAGTACCTGTACCGGGTAGACTCATCCCCATTGCCTCTGTAAGGCAAGCCATTGTATTTGCGGTATACAATCCCTGACAGGAACCTTCTCCCGGGCAGGCTTCACATTCCAGAGCGGCAAAGGTCTCATCATCAAGATTGCCCGCCCTGTGCTGGCCTATTGCCTCGAAAGTATCCCTTACCAGAGAAAGCTTTCTCCCCCTGTAATTACCTGAACGCATGGGCCCTGCGGTGACCACAATTGCAGGAATATCCAGCCTGCAGGCTGCCATCAGCATCCCCGGAGTTATCTTGTCGCAATTGGTGAGCAAAACCAGCCCGTCCAGACCGTGGGCCAGTGTGATTGTTTCTATCATGTCCGCGATAAGCTCTCTTGAAGGCAGAGAGTAATGCATTCCTGGATGACCCATGGCTATCCCATCGCATATACCGGGAACAGAGAAAACAAAGGGTACCCCGCCTCCGGTATAAACACCGCCTTCGATTCTGCGCTCGAGTCTGCGCATGCCGATATGTCCCGGAACAAGATCGGTAAAACTTGAACACACACCTACAAAGGGACGCTCCATCAATCCGTGAGAGATTCCCGTAGCGTATAACAGTGCCCTGTTGGGCATCCGCTCTATTCCCTTTTTTACCTTATCACTTCTCAAAACATCTCCCTCCTTAATATAACTTAAGATCGATTTTGATCTGAACAATACTATAGAACTTATTGCCATGCTTCAAGGTTCAGGAACGAATTATGGGCTTGATTTAAGTCCTCCTGATTCTTATCCTCTAGGTGTACTTCAAATACAAACAACATTGAGTGTTTATAAGGGGGATTAATATGATAGTCCGTGTCATAACTGTTTATGTAAAAGAAGAATATATCGAAGAGTTTAAAACCGCCACCATAAAGAATCGCAATGGATCCATTCGGGAACCGGGGATTCTGCGCTTCGATGTGCTGCAGGATACAAGGAATCCCGGCGTGTTTCTTCTGATAGAAGTTTATGCTTCCGAAGAGGCTACAGAGGCGCACAAGGAAACTCCCCATTACAGGGAATGGAAAGAGAAGGTTGAGCCAATGATGGCCAAACCAAGAGAAGGAAAGGCATTCATTCCCATTGCACCAACGGATAGTAGCGAATGGGAATAGGGTTTAAGCCGAGCTTAAAACAAAACCAGGAGTCGAGTATTGTCATTTAAAGAAAGGCTCGCTATCATTAAGATAAAAACAAGGGAGTCTAACCATGTCGAATATACAGGAACATTTTTCAAAGCTGGCCCTAAATGTACCGGAAATTCTTCTTCCCGCACCGCATGTAAATCTTGAGAAGTGGGCTGTTATAGCATGCGACCAGTTTACCTCCGAGAAAGAGTACTGGCAGAAGGTCGATGAGTACGTAGGGGATGCACCCTCTACCTTAAGGC
>QNBH01000094.1 GCA_003645645.1 Spirochaetota bacterium
TACTCGAACCTCTGGCCAACTCCATTACCATCACCGTCCATCTGGATGGACTTACTAAACAGAAGTCCTTTAAGTTGCATCAAAGGACGTATTCGACACTGCGGGAAAACCAGCCCCGTGTTCACACAAAACGCCTTAGAGCTTGATTCTAAGGCCTTAGGCAGGTATCATGCGAAATACTAACACCATCGCCCATGCGGACATGATAAACGCTTATTTAAGTGCCAGCCCTTGAGGATTTAGTGTAAGTAGCATCGAGCATATCGAAATGTGGTATAAAGAGCAGAGAGGTCATTAAAAACTAAATCCACCTGTTTATTCAATTAAGCGGAAGCGGGAGGTTGCTCTTCCCGCTTTCTTTTGCCCTCTGAAATAATTCGGGAGAACTAAAGTGTTACAGGAGTGCGGCTTTTTAACTGATTTTTCGTGATGCTCCTTCAGAAAATACTGCGGAAGGACCAACAATATCAGTGCGGGAGCGTACACCTTTTAAGGGAATATTCCCCTCTCCTTGTACACTGCCTCCAATCTCGACAGTGCCACTATATAGGCGGCCGTACGGGAGTCGACTTCGTATTCCCTGGCCTTCTCCTTAATCCTTTTAAAGGCATCCACCATTATCCGCCGAAGTTTGGCATCAACCTCATCCAGTTGCCAGAACTCGCTTCTCTTGTTCTGCAGCCACTCGAAATAACTTACAACCACTCCCCCGGCATTGCACAGAATATCTGGAATAATGTCTATCCCCTTCTCTTCTAGTATCTTCTCCCCTTCCGGATCGGTGGGCCCATTGGCCCCTTCTGCAACAACGTTTACATCGAGAAGCGGTGCGGTTTCTGCATTAACCTGGTTCTCCATTGCCGCCGGAATAAAAATATCCGCCCTTGTGCTGAAAAAAGTCCTGTGATCAACCGCTTCGGCTCCGGGATACCCGGCAATTCCGCCGTTATTCTTTACATAAGTTGCAAGCTCTTCCGGATCTATTCCCCGCTGATTTAGTATTGCACCGGTTACATCCTCTACGGCTATTAAACGTGCCCCGTATTCTCCAAGCAGACGAGCCGACCATGAACCTACATTACCGTATCCCTGTACGGTGAAAGTAGCTTCGTTAAGAGAGATTCCCCGTTCCTTTGCCCACTGTTCGATTGTGATTACTATACCCTGTCCGGTTGCCTTCTTGCGTCCATAACTGCCTCCTGTTTCGATGGGTTTACCCGTTACTACATGAAGGCTGTTCTGCCTTTCGTGAGGAGGCCGTGTACTGATATATGTGTCAAGTATCCAGGCCATTATCTGTTCGTTTGTGTTTACATCCGGCGCAGGAATATCGTACTCCGGCCCGATATTGTTACCAAGTGCAAAGGTAAAACGCCTGGTGATCCTTTCCAACTCCTGTCTGGAAAACTTAGATGGATCAATCTGTATTCCTCCTTTGGCTCCTCCGAAAGGAATGTGAGTTATGGCTGTCTTCCAGGTCATCCATGTGGCAAGAGCTCTTATCTCATCTATATCGACTGATGGATGAAACCGCAATCCTCCTTTGTACGGACCCAATACATTATTGTGTTGAACACGATAGCCGGTGAACACCTCGATTCTCCCGTCATCCATTCTAACCGGAAAATGAACCACAATCTCATTGTTGGTTGTGGAGAGTATTTTTCTTATATTTGGATCGAGCTCCATGAGATCCGCTGCCTTATTAAACTGTTTAATCACATTTTCATAGAGACTGTATTTTTTAGCCTTTTTCTCTACTTCTCTTTCGCCGGTAGCTGTAGTCCATATTTCTTCGTATTTTCTCATGACCTTCCTCCTCGTTATCATTTATACTCTTCACAGTGCCATACGCCGCCCTCTCGCCGGGCATACATACAGTTTTCCCGCTCTTCACAGTCGACACACAGTCCAATTAAACCTTCAGGATTCATATCTTTTCTTTTTACTGCAGAAGTTCTCCACTTTGCAGGAATTCCTCCTCTGCCTGTCTTCTCGCCTACGGTCTCGAACTCCTCACATGCTACGACCGGATGGATCGTATTCGAAGGATATATACAGGTAGAAGCGAATCTGCATGTAGCACATAGACCACCCAACTCTCTTCTCTTTCCTGTGTTGTTTTTTCGATTCGTCCTCTTTCCCTGTGTTTTTATAAGGGTCTTCTCTAAAATCATCTCTTTCCTCCTCACCTTTCCTATAGCAAATTACGTGCCAAACTGATCTTTCTTCGGGTACATGCTTTATTTGGTTCGGGGAGATTCCGTAGGGTATAAGTATTTATGTATTAAATATTTATTTTACAGGTACAACAAAAATAAATTTGCCTAAAAGGTTACTTTTTCTTGATCTTTCTCAAGTATTGCCAAGAGAAGTGGAGATTTTTGTACCGGTGGGGAATATCTCCTCACCTGTTTCTGATGGATTCCATTTTATTCAGTTTTAATCGAAGAGTCTTACGGTCAATTCCGAGGATTTTTGAGGCTTCCGTTTTATTCCCTCCCACGCTTTGTAGCACATTAATAATATGTTCTGCTTCAACCTCTTCGAGTGTACGGAGCACTCCAGTATTTTTTCCTATAGAAAAACGCATCCAGCGCGGTAAATCGGGTACATCGATTGTTTCCGCATCACTCATAACAATAATTTGCTGAATCAGGTTTTCTAGCTCCCGTACATTACCAGGCCAGTCATAATTCTGAAATATTTGCAATACTCTGTCTGAGAAATGGGGAACCGGCTTTCCCATCTCCCCTGCGAACTTCTCCTTGAAACGGTTGGCAAGGATAAAGACATCGTTACCCCTTTCCCGAAGAGGTGGCATTTCAATGGAGATAACATTGAGCCTGTAAAAAAGATCCTCCCTGAAACTTCCCTTCTTGATCGCATTCTGCAAATTCTTGTTTGTTGACGCTACTATGCGCACATCCACCTTGCGCGGTTTTCTTGATCCAAGCATAAAAACCTCTTTCTCCTGGATAATCCTTAAGAGTTTCACCTGCATGGCCAATCCAGTCTCGCTGATTTCGTCTAAAAAGATTGTCCCCCTATCTGCAGTCTGGAAAAAGCCCGCCCTTGACTGGTCTGCTCCTGTAAAGGCTCCCTTAACATATCCGAAGAGCTCACTTTCCAGTAATCCTTCGGGAATCGCACTGCAGTTTACAGCGATAAAGGGATAGGATGCCCGGTCACTCGTATAATGAATAGCCCTTGCTGCAAGCTCTTTTCCCGTTCCACTTTCTCCGGTTATGAGCACGGTGGCAGATGTAACTGCAGCCTTTCGAATATTGTTAAAGACTTCCTGCATCGCTCTCGACTCACCGATAAGTCCTTCGAAACAGGAGCTTTCATCTTTAATCTCCATACTCTCGGTTCTACGCAACTGCAATTTTTTAAGAGAACGTTCTACTGCATCGAAGAGCTCCTTGTCTGTAAAGGGTTTTGTAAGATACTCCTCTGCTCCGGTTTTTACAGCCTCTACCGCTCCCTCCAGGCTTGGATAACCTGTTATTAACATGATTTCTTTATCCCTGTAATTATCCCTTACATGCCTAATTAAATCGAGCCCACTGACCCTTGGCATCTTTAAATCGGTTATAACAAGATCTATCCGGTATGATTCCAGAATCCGCAGCGCATCTGTTACATTTGTGGTGGTGATGACAGAGAAACCTTTCAAGGAGAGGTTTCTGCGTATAAGCTCGAGTGTATCCGGTGCATCATCAACTACCAGGATACATTCCTTCTCTTTTTTCTTTTTATCAGATTTCATACACTTTCCTCTACGAATAATTGACTCTCCATTCCTGCAAGACAGAAAGAGTTGGTTCTACTACCGGTGCGGTTATCCATTCCCCCATGTAAACGTAACTCTACAATCCTGCACGAGGCAACCTTATTTCAAAAGTTGCTCCTTTACCCTCCTCCGATTCGACTTTTATATCACCTCCATGTGAAGAAACAATGCCGTGCACAACGGCCAAACCAAGTCCCGTGCCGTGACCCACTTCTTTTGTCGTAAAAAAGGGTAGAAAAATTTGCCTCTTTATATCTTCGCTCATTCCGGGTCCCGTATCACTTACGATAAGAGCTACGTAAGTAGAAGATGCACGTGTTACCACATCGAGCCTGCCGCCATGTTTCATAGACTGAACGGCGTTTACCACCAGATTTACAAGTACCTGTTGAATCTGGGAGGGATCGGCCTCTATTTCCGGAAGGTTCTCCGAGAGATCGGTTTTGAGCTTAATCCCCTCTTTAGCACAACGAGATTCCAGAAAGTAGAGCCCCTCTTTTACCACATCGTTCAGGTTCAGACGAGTTTTCCTTGTAGGCATCTGCCTGGCAAAGAGTAGAAGCTTCTTCACCACTTCCCGTGCATGAAGAGAGGCCCCCTCGATCTTTTCCAGATCTTTTATTGTTTGCTCCGATAAGCCGGAGTCCTTTTTTATCAACTGGGCGAATCCCAGGATATTTCCCAGCGGCTCGTTTAACTCGTGGGCTACTCCTGCTGAAAGCTCCCCGATTGTAGCCAGTCGATCGGCATGACGAAGTTGGCCTTCCAGTTTCCTCCTCTCTTCTTCCGCTTTCTTGCCCTCTATAATGAGAGAAATCTGCTTTGCCACTCCGTCTATGAGATGCTGCTCTTCCTGAAGGAAGGGATTTTCCTCGAATTCAAACCTCTCTGCCAGATAAACAACCTCCACCATGCCCCTTCTCGATCCGTTAACTACTATCTCGGAATACAGTGCAAGAGGTGTCTCTTTGAAATTGGCCGTTCTGTACTCATGTTCATCCATTCTGATCCTGGCTGCCGTTTGCTCTGGAAACTGAAAGGCCGGAGGCAATATCTCCACGATCTGAGAAAGGATATCTTCGATCGATATACCGGGCCGCTGTATTATTTTCGCTATTCCATAGAGGCAGGATAACTCCTTTACCCGCTCTCTCAAGGCTGCCTGAGCCTTCTGGTCGGAGAAGGCTTCGCTTAAGGTCTGTGCCACCCCTTCGTAAAACTCTATCTCATACTTCCTGAAGAAATTGACTTTCTCACTTTTGAGTTCCAGAAATCCCCTGCCTCCCTCTTCAAGGGTAAGAGGAATGAAGAGAAGCGATCTGTACCCCTCCAAGCCGAGACTGTACTCTTTTTGCTTTCCATCCCTTTCGGAAATAAAGACTACCGGCACCTTACCATCGCCGGTCCAGAAACTCCCCAATTCCGTAAAATTGGGAGCATTTGGATCGAAATGACCCTGAAGAAGCTGATGGGAAAACTGCCCCGGCAGAATCTCGGTTAGATATTTCTTGAACTTAAGCTCTCCCTTTTTCTGCCTTGAAGCCTCCCAGCAAACCCAGTACGATCCGTTTTCTATCTTGATTTCAACGGAATCGCATCCTGAAAACTCAATAATCATTCTTAAAACTTCACGAAGAAACTCCTGGTGGGATATGCCTTTGTTTGCAAAACGAAGAATCTTTACCGACAGATTACAAAAATCCTTAAGCAATCTCCCGGAAGGTACTACTTTTCTCAATTTTTCTCATCCTCCCTATAAAAAATAGAGAAATCCATGCTTTAATGTTACCTGAAATTATAGTGTTTTCTCACAGGCTCTTTTATATCCCAAACACATGAAAGTCCTCTGGGAAATATTACAAAATCTCCCTCCTTTACTTCCACATTCCCCTCGTCGGTCTCAACTACAACTCTTCCTTCAAGGAGAAGACACTCTTCCGTATTGTCGTAGTACCAATCGAACCTGGATACCTCTTTCTCCCAGATCGGCCATGACTCGATTCCCTTCTTCTTAATATCGTCTTTTGATAGTTTCTCTACTTTTATCTCCATCTTTTAACCTCCCTGTAAGTAATTTTCGTCAAATCGGCGGTTGTCTCCGGTTATTCCAGCTATATTATTTTGTATTTTCCTTTAAGCCAGTTACTGACATCGTTTTTATACAAGCCGGAAAATCTCCTGTCTGTAGGACCTCCGGGAAGATTCGTATGCAATTCCGTTGTAGACATATCGGTTATAAAGCGATAGGAGACTCCTGCAGCAGTAATCTTACTCTTGCCACTGCTGATTTGAGCTTGAGGCACGGTGGCTCTGCTTCCCGGAAGGGGGAAAGGCCCAAGGTCAAACCCCAGCCAGGATGGCAGTTTACCCCCGAATAAAAGGTGTCTCATTATTAGTCTTCTGGTACTTCCATAAGGAACAGCATCCACCCTAAGCCCCTCCTCTATAGCTCTGCTTAACCATTCCTCCCTGCTGGTACCATTGTACCATGCCGATTCGGTCTTAAAAAGAACCGAATCGAAGGTGTAGAAAAAACCGATAAACAGAGAAGTTTCATTTATAAGAAAATCTATTATCTCTCTTCCCAGGCCATTCTCTCCGAATACAAGCTTTATCAATGCCATATATACGGCTTCAAACAGTGTAGCTCCCATGGAGTCAAGATCGTATCTGCAATCCCACTCTTTAAGTATTTTCCCTTTTTCGGTGTCGGGAAGGAGGGGCCTGATCATCTCCATGAACCTCTCCGCCTCTTTGGAATAAAGGTCGTATTGTATGGATTTCATGTACTCTATATCAAACTTCTCTTCCCGGCCGATTTTCTCCTCGATTCTCTCCTTTATCCTTTCTGCGCGGTATGGGGCCATGGGCAGGGTGATGGGATTTGCAATACCTAAGTGATTCAGATTATCATTGGCTGTAACGATAAATCCCTCCTCCGGGTTGTACGATGAGGGGAGGTCATCTTTGGAGACAAAGCCGTTATTTTGTGATTGTTCATCCCAGGCCGGAATGGGAATAAGACCGCTTACCCCCTCCGCCCTCTTAAAAACCCTCCCGCTCATCTGATAACCGATGTTCCCATCTCTGTCTGCGATGACCCAGTTAAATGTTGCCGCATCGAGAAGCTTGAGCTTCTCCATAGCCTCTTCTACGGTCTTTGCTTCCGAAATATCGATCATGCAGTTGAACTCACCAGCTCCGCAATCTCTTCCACCCGCCCAGGAGAGAACAAGATAGTAACCTTCTTCAAAGGGGTTTCCTTCGAGATAACCATATTCGTTTTCATAAATTGTAAGATTTAAGGGTTCGGCTTTCTTAACCTTTATGGTTTCCTCCCTTACTCCGAAGGGTATCCACTCCTTCCCTCTCTGGTATTTGCCGTCTTTACAATGCTCGATTCTATAATCAACCGTATCCGCCACAGAATAGGTTGGACTCCAGGATATGTAACTGTTTCTTCCGGTAATTAATCCCGGAAGACCCGGGATAGTTACCCCTTTGAGGGTGTTTTCGGGCAGTTCCATTACAATTTCCTGCCATATTGCGGGAATCCTGGCTACTTCGAGATGGGGGTCGCCGCATAAAATGGGCTTACCCGACTCTGTCCACCTCCCTGAGACTGCCCAGTTGTTGCTTGCATTAATAACAGGAAGCCTTAACATCCATTTAACAGTATCCGGGATAATAGGCTCTTCTATCTTTATTTTATTCAACAGAGCATAATCAATCGGCTCTGTTATACCAGGAAAAAGTTCTCTGATTCGCTCCTCGCTTACACCCTTTTGAATCATCTGGAGAATTAACTTCTCCATTTTTGCCTGTAATTCCACAAGCCCTGCAAACCCGAAGACTTTTCCTATACGAAGACTATCCGTTATATCCCAGGGTTGAGGCTTATACCCAATCAACCTGAACTCAAATGGAGGTTTGTGTTCTGCCAAATAGGCGTTTACTCCTTTGGCGTAGGCTTCAAGCTGTTCCTTTACAGAGGGATTAAGCTTTGCTATTTGATATTCCATGTCGGGGAAGAAGTTCGCCTTCCTTATATATTTATCTGCCTCTATAAGTTCTTTACTACCCGATAGTTTCTCCGCAGCTTCTCCCTTCAAAACCACTTTCATAAGCTGAGACTGGATCTGTCTATCCGATGCATGAACCCAGCCGAGGGCAAAGGCAATATCACGGGAGGAGTTCCCCCTGATCATAGGTATGCCCCACCGATTTCTCTTAACTCTTACTCCTCCATCAGATGTATCTAAAGTTATTTCTTTACGTTTGAGCTTTTTCATGATAGTATTCCCTTAATTTTATACCATAAAAGAAGATGGGAATCAATATACATGGAAGACATACTTCTCTCGATCGACTGCGGAACACAGAGTACAAGGGCTATACTTTTCGATGCCAGGGGCAACTTGCTTGACAAAGTTAAAATCGAATACCAGCCTTACTTCAGCAAACAACCAGGGTGGGCGGAGCAGGATGCAGAGATACTCTGGAGAAGTTTGTGTAAAGGGTGCAAGGTTCTTAAGAGCAGGGCTCCTTCTTTGTTCGAAAACATAGCCGGGGTTGGAGTAACAGCTCAAAGGGATAGTATGATAGTTGTGGATGCCAGGGGGAATCCACTGCGCCCGATAATCACATGGCTCGACCGGAGAAAGGCGAAACCCTTCTATTATCCCCGTGGAATAATGAAACTGGCCTATTTTCTTACAGGCATGAATGAAGCCATCTATAAAGCCCAGACCGACGGGAAATGCAACTGGATAAGGCAGAATGAACCCGAAATATGGGAAAAAACAGCCTGGTATTTACAGGTCTCCGGTTTTCTAAATCACAGACTAACCGGAGAGTTCTCAGACTCAATTGCCTCCCAGATCGGTCATATCCCCTTTGACTATAAAAGGCAGAAGTGGGCCGAGAGGGGACATCTCAACTCTCTCGTATTTCCTGTAGAAGAAGATAAGTTGCCAAAACTTGTACCCCCCGGCAGTATTCTCGGTGAGATTACGAAAAACGCATCTTCTGAAACAGGCCTCAGAGAGGGTATACCGGTTGTAGCCTGCGGTTCCGATAAAGGATGCGAAACTCTCGGTATGGGCGTGCTTAATCCTGAAAAGGCCTCCCTAAGTTTCGGTACAACTGCAACCGTACAGACTACTACCGAAAGGTACTGTGAACCACTGCGTTTTATGCCCGCCTACCCGGCTCCTGTACCCGGTCATTTTAACCCGGAAGTGGAAATATACAGGGGTTACTGGATGATTAACTGGTTTAAAAACCAGTTTGCCTACAGGGAAGTGATGGAAGCCGAAAGAAGAGGTGTAGCACCTGAAATCCTCCTCAACGAATTACTCGGAGAGACACCTCCCGGGGCGATGGGGCTTGTCCTCCAGCCTTACTGGAGTCCGGGTCTCAAAAATCCCTGGGCAAAGGGAGCAATAATCGGTTTCGGAGAAGTCCATACACGTGCTTACGTTTATCGTGCAGTTATAGAGGGGCTTGCATTCGCACTGTTGGAAGGTTTAAAAAAGATAGAGAGGGTTACACGCACCGTTATTAAAGAGGTCACCCTGTCGGGAGGTGCCTCACAGAGCGATCAAATCTGTCAGATTTCCGCCGATATCTTCAATCTGCCCCATGTAAGGGGCAAAACATTCGAAACTGCCGGATTGGGTGCAGCAATAATTACAGCAGTCGGATTGGGACTGCACAAAGATTTTGAGAGTGCTGTAAAAGAGATGGTTCAATACCAGAGAGTTTTTACACCGGAACACTCAAATAGAGATATCTACAGGGAGATCTACTCTTCAGTATACACCCGGATGTACCGGGCACTCTCTCCTCTGTATAAAAAAATCAGAAAAATAGCAGGTTATCCCTAGCTCTTCTCAGGGAAAAGGAGTTTTTCCTCGATGCTAAGTTCTAAGGCTATTGAACGGGCAATGTGCTGACTTAACCAATTTGGTTGATGGGCATCAGAGCTCAATATAAAATCAAATCTCCCCTTATATTCAGCAAGCTCTCTGTATCTGGATGTTCGCCAAATATAACGGTTATTTATCTCGATTATGCTCCCAGAAGGTACCTTTTTTAGATTCGTACCCATAATAAAAGGATGGGCTACTATGACCGGCTTACCCGTTTCGATTAGTAATTCCAATCCCCTGTAATCATCCGAGTTGTCTTTGCAGTGAAAAATATAATAATCTACCGGCAGCTCTACAGCTATACTAACCCATTTCCCCCCACCTATCTCTATTCCCAGGTAAAAACCCTTTGAGCAAACTGCTTCTTTGTATACATCGAACCTATTATCCAGCACATACTCAAGATGATCGCTTATACCTATTATACGAGCATGGGGATAGCGGGCGATAAGATCTACTGTTTGTTCAGGAACAATCGAACTATCACCAGTGGAAAAAGTTGTATGTATGTGGAGATCCTGCTCTAACATTTCTCTTTGTTGTGTGATTATTTGTTTTTTAAGAAGAAATTATTATAATAATAAAGAGAAGCATTGTAAACAGATTCTAGAAGTTCTCCTCATATTGAAATGATTTATTCGATCCCTTAGAATGAAAACACCCAGAGGTAAGAACAGCCTTTCTTAAAGGAACAACAGATATGAAGACAGAGATGGCCAGAATCCTGCGGGCAATACCGGGCTATGAAGAGAGGATTCTCGATTTAAAGGAAACACTGATTGCAAACCTGGTAATGATAAGCGAAATTCCGGCTCCTACGTTCAAAGAACACGAGAGAAGAGACTTTATAATATAAAGATTCAATCAGGGGGGGCTCCAGAATTGTTCAACAGATGAGATAGGAAATGCCCTGGGTATTCTACCGGGAGAGGAAGGTGATAGAAACATCCTCATCGTTGCCCACCTGGATACGGTTTTTAACAATAAAGTAGATCACACGGTTACTGTTCACCCCGATCAGGTAATAGGTCCTGGAGTAGCCGATAATGCCATGGGTGTTTCCGCGCTGGTAACCCTCCCCATTGTCCTTGAACATCTCAATATTCGTCTCAAATCAAATTTAATACTTATGGGTACTGCGCGGAGTCTGGGGAGAGGGGATATTGCCGGCCTGCGATTTTTTCTTTCCAACTCGGATATCCCTATCTCCATGGGGCTCTGTATTGAGGGCGTTAAACTCGGTCGTCTGAGTTATTACTCAATAGGCATGATGAGATGCGAGATTTCCTGTCAGGTGCCGGAACAGTACGATTGGACACGCTTCGGAGCAGTAGGTTCTGTGGTTACGCTTAATAAGGTTATAAACAGAATTCTCGGAATTCCCCTTCCCAGAAGACCACGAACAAATATAGTATTAGGGATGATCGAAGGAGGCACCTCCTTCGATACAGTCGCCACTCGTGCAGATCTCAAGTTCGAGATCCGAAGCGAATCGGCAAAACTGGTACGCCAGGTAGGACAACAGATCGAAAGCATAGCCGAGGAGGTTGCGGCTCTTACGGAAGCAGAAGTAAACTACAAGGTGTTTGCTCAGAGAAAACCCGGAGGGATAAAGTTCTCCCATCCCCTGGCCTCCAATGCAAGGACAATAATAAAACAGCTCGGGATAAAACCGTGGATATCTCCAAGCACATCGGAACTGGCTGCCTTTATAGCCCACAGGATTCCTGCGATCACTCTTGGACTGACAGACGGAGCAAATCTGGGTAAACCGGATGAGACTATAGAGATTGCTCCGATCAGCAAGGGAATAGCTCAGCTTGCAGGTCTTATACTTGCGATAGACAGAGGTTGCTGCGATGAACATAAGTGAATGGCTAAAAAACAATACCTTCCATCACTCAGAGTTCTCAGATCTACACAAACTGGTGGAAGAGAAGCAGAAGCAGGAAGTTACGGTTTCTCTGTGTATTCCCACGTTGAATGAAGAGAAAACAATCGGGAAGGAGATAGTAATCTTTAAATCGGAACTGATGAATCACTACCCCTTACTCGATGAAATAGCGGTTATAGATTCAGGCTCAACCGATAAAACAAGGGAAGTGGCGGAATCCTTCGGTGCAGATGTTTATCTGGCAAGGGATATTCTTCCACATCTTGGAGAGAAGAGGGGAAAGGGAGAAAATCTATGGAAGGCAATATACCAGTTGAAAGGGGATATAATCATCTATATCGATGCCGATATAAAGAACATTCATCCCCGGTTTGCCTACGGACTTCTGGCACCATTGATTTTTCGTCCCGAGGTAAAGTATGCTAAAGCGTTCTACGACAGACCCCTTGCCTTTTCTACAGAGGTGCGCCCTTCCGGTGGCGGGAGGGTAACAGAGATTCTTGTTCGTCCCCTGTTCTCACTCTTCTTTCCAGAGCTTACAGCAATAATACAACCCCTCTCGGGTGAGTATGCAGTCCGCAGGGAAGTTCTGGAAAGCATATCCTTTCCTATAGGATACGGCGTGGAAACATCACACCTTCTGGATGTATATCACAAATGGGGTCTCTCCTCCTTTGCCCAGGTAGACCTGGATAAGAGGGTTCACAGAAATCAAGCTACCATGGATCTGGGCAAAATGGCATTCGGTATCATTCAGACCTTTCTGGCAAGAATGAAATCTCTGGGATTGATGAAAGAACTACCCAAAATGAGTCGCGTTTTAAGACAGTATCAGGCTCAGGACAATCAGTTTGAACCAATCGAATATGAGATAATGGAAGAGGAGCGTCCTCCCATGCTCGAAATACCCGAATATCTTGAAAAAATAAAAAAACCAGTTTCAAGCAAACTATCGTAATATGTCGAAGGAATCATGAACCCGGCTATTAAAATGGAAAACCTCTGCTTCAAATACCCCGAAGGGAAATCTCCCCTTTTTACCGATCTGAATATTTCCGTTCCTCCTGGTGTTGTTTCTCTTATCGGACAGAATGGAACAGGGAAGTCCACCTTTCTTCTTCTTGCCGGAGCGAGGTTGTATCCCGACAGAGGGACGGTAAAGCTTCTGGGGAAGGATACAAGAGAAATTAAAAGTGAGGAAGAGAAAAACAAATACGCTTCTTTCATTTACCAGAACTTGGAGTTTGAAACTGAAGAACCGGTGGAAGTGCTTCTCCATTATGTGTATGAAAAGGGCTATCACCGGCAGAAAGACCGGAGATTTTTAGAGAGATTGATAGATACACTGGAACTTTCCAATGTCCTGAACAAAAAGACACAAAATATTAGCAAGGGCGAACTTCAAAGAACTATTATAGCATTCAGCATGCTTTATGGCTCAAAAATAATCATGATGGATGAGCCGATGTTTGCAATGGAGGACTATCAGAAGGAGATAGCGATGAAGTTTCTCCTGAATTATGCAAGGGAAACCGGCACAGGCATCTACTATTCCGTGCATGAGCTCGAGCTGTCGAAACGATTTTCCGATTATCTGATAGTTTTTTTTAAAGATGGAAGGATTAAAGTCGGAAAAACGAAGGAAATCTTTGACAGGGAGGTACTAGAAGAAGCCTATCAGGTTCCCTATGGGATGCTCTATCAGAAAGAGCGACTGTACAGAAAACACCTTAATGAGATAAGCGGAAAGGTTAGTACTGCTTGAAAAAACCTGGCATCTGCTGAGGGCACGGCCCCCATGCGTCAGTGCTGAAGCTTGCCCAAAAACGTTGACACTACTTTAAGGTTATGATAATTTATATTTTGTTATCGGGCTGTAGCGCAGTGGTCTAGCGTACATGACTGGGGGTCATGGGGTCGGCGGTTCAAATCCGCCCAGCCCGATATTCTTTAAATCCCTGTGTTATAAGCGTTTACGAACTCTCCTTAAAAAAACATAAATGTTACGAATTTCGTAATGGCTTTTTGTGTGTCAATAGTTTATGCGAGTCGTACCTAATTACTTGTGTTTCATATATTTATCAAGGAGGGTTACTGCGTCAAAGAGCTTGGAATCCCAAAATTTCAGAGTGGGTAGATATAGCGTTTATCCCCGTAGCTGTGGTAAAAAAACCGTATGGTATTACAGTTATTATGATGAAACAGGAAAACGTATACGGGAAAGTACAAGAAAGACAAATGCCATTGCTGCAGAAGAATATGTTACAAACCTGCTACTGAAGGAATATGAGGAGAAAAAAAGGAGACGGGAATGCTCTAGAGCACTCACTTTTGGGGAGTTCACCAAGGACTTTTTTTGCTGGGGAGAAAGTGAGTGGGTAAGGCGTCAACATGCCAGGGGAAAGAAATTAAAAAAAGTAAGTGTTAAGTTGCGTCAGGCCCACATAGACAATTACCTGCTTCCCA
>QNBH01000095.1 GCA_003645645.1 Spirochaetota bacterium
AGGGAAAGCAGGTCCGATGCCTCTGCTATTGCCCTGATGTTTTTAGTAAAGCGGTAAAAACCGTTTAAATCTAAATAGGGCAGTTGTATTCTTTCGTTTTCTCCTTTATGGGTTTCTCCAGTAAGAAAGCTCGAAGATATTCCCCCGCCGAATGCCTTCGATCTTGAGCGCGCATCTACTTCAAGAGTAATAATATTTTCGGGTAAGAACAAATTATTTAGTGGGAAAAGGGCCTTCCAGCCGGCGTGGATATCGAGGATATCCCTTAAGTTCCACCCAAACTCCGCCTCGGGCTCGATTGATAATACCTCCCCCTGATCTATAGTAAAAAAGCCAATATCCTCGTTATAGGCACCAGGATAGGGGAGGGCTTTGTTCTGAGCCACCGTGATACCGGATTTAAGATAGGCTCCCTTCCAAAGCAGTTGTTTTAAAGAGAGACCTCCGTACCATCCGGGGTTATCCTTTATTTCTATTTCGTCAGGAATATCCATAAACTCGTATTTTGCCGAAAGGTCTGCCAGATTGTGCTCCCGGTTGCGGTAACCTCCCCTTATGTCCGCAGTCAGAGAGGATATGGGAGAGGCGGTAAATCCAACCGTGAAGGGAAAGGGGAAAAGATGACCTTCATCCGATGTAAAGAGCCAGCCTGCACTGCCGTAGAGGGAGTAGTCGATGGAAAGGTTTATGTTTCCGAATAGCGTTACACCGACCCTGTGAAGGTCTTTGGGTGTTCTGTATAGATAGCGGGCTTCGAGACCGGCTTTTGCCTTTTCGAAGAGAAGCTCCCCCTTTAATACTCCGCCCAGAAGATATTCCGTGATGGGCACCCTGGGTTCTTCCCCCCTGTCGAGGACAGTCGTGAAGGTAGTTTCAGGTATGGCTGTAAAACGCAGCCGGTCTTTTAGCTTATAGGTAGTGTTGATGGTTGCAGAGGTACTGCGAAGTATTCGGGATTTGTAAGGCTGGGATTCTTTTTGCAGGCCCCTTTCTTTCTCCAGGAAACTACCCTCTAAATCTAACGTTAACGGCCCTGCGAGCAGGCCTACATCACCGGTTATGGTATCTTCCCTGTGGTAGAAGAAGGGAGTGGGTTCTTCGGCAAGCAGGATGCTGCCGGTGCTGCTGTCAAGAGCTTCGTGTTCGAACATCAGGGATAGATTGGGCCTTTCTCCGGGTTTTAAAAGAAGTATTTTACCATATATGTGATTCTGGATCCCCGCACCCAGCACGGCCTCCGTAAGGAGTGTTTTATCTTTATCTTCCGGAGGAAAGGTTATTCCCGTTCCGGGAATGGGGAAACGAACCACAGGATCCCTCAAAGCAACGGGTTCTGGTTCGGGGGGGCCTGCCTGCATCACACCCGACAGAGCCAGCCCTCTCTTACCGGGTATACCATACTGTATATCTTCTACAGGGATGACTTCGGGTGCAAGGAGCTTCTCCGGAGCCTTCTCCTCCGGCACGGCAGGTTCGAGAGACTGGGCATGAACAGAAAACTTCCCCCAAAATAGAAACAGGGTTATAAAAATTGCTCTTATAATAGTATTTGTTTTCATTGTATTCCCTTAAGGAGATTTTCCCCCTCTCTTACCCATTCGGAATCGGGATACTCTCTCTTTATCCTTTCTACCAGAGATCTCACCATATCCGGTCTGTCAAGAAGCCTCATCATCTCCGCAGCCCTGTAAAGGGTTCTGGGTGCAAGCCCGGGTTCGGGTGATGGTTTATCCGCTGCTTTTACAAAGGCATCGTATGCCTTCTGGTAGTCCCGCTTGCGGAAGTAGTACTCTCCGAGCAGATATTGTGCACGAGAGAAGGTAGCTACTTCCCCTTTCTCTATCACCTTCGTAAGTATGTCTCGTGCTTCTTCCACATCTCCCAGATTATCCAGGATGTACAGTGAAGCAAGTTCTACCATTGCTTCTCTTCCCTTTCCGGTATTCGCACCATCGTTGTAAAGGATAATCGTTTTAAGTTCCGCTACTTGCTGTGTATGCCCCTCCTCAAGAAATCCAAGGAGGGTTATCCTTTCTTCAATCTCCCTTACAGGTGCCTCATGGGGATAATCCTTTATAAGAGTATCGTACAACCTGATGGCTTTCCTGTAGTCCTTTCTCTGGCCGTAGATTTCGGCTGCTTTCGAGAGAGCCTCCATGCGGTGCTTACCTTCAGGTCTGGTATTTATAAGCTTCTCCCAGAGAAGCAGTGCCTCTACGGGTTCGCCCCTTCTTGCTGCAGCCTCTCCCCCGTAGTAGAGCACATCTTCAATAAACTCTCCCCGGGGGAATCTTCTCTCATACTCCTTGAAGGCTTCTCCCGCCTTTGCAAACTCTCCCCCGGATAAGAGAAGCACGGCCGTTCTGAAAAGGGCATCATCCTCGAGCTCACTCCCCGGGAACTTTTCGGGAAGTTCCCGGTAGGTAGAGATTGCCCCGTCCATATCTCCCATTTTTGCAAGCACATCTGCATGCTCCAGCATGGCATCATCTGCGAGGAAACTCCCAGGATTGTTCTCATATATCCACTTAAGAAGGCCGGCCGAATCGCCGTATTTTTTCATCTCTTTAAGAGAAAGGGCGTTCTGGTACATGGCTTTTATAACCAGATCGTCATCTTTTGATGTAACCTTTGAAAATGAAGCGGATGCTTCATCGTACTGTTTTAATTTGAAGTAACACCAGCCTGCCAGATAGAGGGCGTTCTGGGAAAGTCTATGCTCTCCGAACTCCTCGCTAAAACCTGTTAAAAGATCGGCAGCCTCTCTGTACCTCTCCAGTTTATACAGCGCCCATCCTGTATAGAAACGGGCAAAGGGATGGAGGTAGGTTAGATTCTGTTTTACCGCCTTTTCTTTGCTTATGCCGTTTAGTGTATATACGGCGTCATCGAAAGAGCCCGTAAAGAAAGAGGAAAGCCCAAAAAGATACTGTGTAGTGAGAAAAAGAGAAGGGTGTTTGCTTTCCATATCGGGTATATGAGCTTTAAGAGCCTTGTTTGCCTCTATAACTTCCCCGTACCTTCCGTCTTTAACCAGAACCTTAAAAAGATCCACCCATGCCTGTGCGTCTGAGGGATAAGAGCTTAAATACTCTCTGTAGCTTTCCCCGGCTTCGGTGAGCCTTTGAAGTTTCCACAGTGCAAAAGCCCTGTTTTTTAGAAGTTCCCGGTGGTATTCCCCTTTCGGGAAACTCTTAAGTGTCTCCTCTATTTCATCGAGCGCTTCATCCGGCTTATCCATATTAAGGTATGAATAGGCAATATAATATCCGGCCTCCTCAGCAAGGGGTGATTCGGGTGCCGAGTTTTTAACCTGTACGAAATATTTGACTGCTTCCGAGTACTTACTTTCTGCAAGAAAAATCTTACCTGTCTTTAGAGAGACTTCGGGAGAAACTGTATCGGTCATTGACTGATAGAGGGTGAGTAGCTTCTTGGCCTCTTCCGGACGATCCTTGCGCAGGAAGGTTTCCGCCATGTAGAGGGGGACCTCCACAGGAATCGGTTCTGTTTCCCGCATGTTCCATATTTTAGAGAAAAAATATTCTGCAAGATCCAGGTTTTCTCTTCTGAAACTCTCTATGCCAGCACGGAGCCAGAAGGTCTTTAATATGTCGGGCCTGCCTGCAAACTTCTCCTCCACCCCGATAAGAATGGCGTCCATCAAAGGGTAATCGCCTTCCTGTTCTGCGAAGAAATAGAGCCTCTGATAGGCTGTCAGGGCTACACTGGGGACTGCATCCCTTAATTTTTTATAAATCTCCCTTGCAGCCTCATCTTCTCCCTGTTCTGCGAAAGCCTCTGCCCTGTAGAGATAAACTACTTCTTTAAGTTCCTGTGGTAGAGTTTCCACACCGATCTTATCTGTAAAATCCAGAATATCCTGGTAAAGCTCTTCCTGTAAAATTGCGGACAGTAGGCCGTGTATACTACGGTGGGTAAACTCTGATTGGGGATACTCATTGTATAGTGTAAGCACTGTTGCGGAAGCTTCTTTAAGCTCTCCCAGTTCTATCTGAGAGAGAGCACTGTACATATATGCCTGTGGCAGTGTTTCTCTATCCTGCGATTGGAAAATAAATGTATTGAGATTCTCTACCGACTCTTTATATTCTTTGAGTTGATACTTGCAGAGCCCCTTCCAGAAAGGTATGTGCTCAACAAACCTCTCGTCTCTAAACTTCTGCTCTACAATATTAAAAAGATCCAGAGCCTCTCCGAACTTCTTAAGATGAAAAAGAGAGACCGCTCTGCGGTAATGAACCTGAGGAATAACGCCCGAATCAGGATAGTCTCTTAAAAACGTGTTGTACTGCTTTAGTGCCTCGGAATAATTACTCTTTAAAAAAAGCGTTTCTATTTCAAAAAAACGCGCCAGGTCGCGCTCCTGTGCTCCCACAGGAAAGGATATTAAATAAAAAAGAATTACCGGTAAAAAGCGTTTCATAGATTAAATTATATCGCAGAGGTATCTTTTTTCCAAGACTTTCCGGCTTGGGAATGTAATTCAGCGGCGATTTCATACAGGCAGGAGCAGACAAGGTGGCATGTTTTAATCTACCAGCGCGGCATAGCCTTAAACCAAATAAAAAATTTTGTTGAAATAACGCAACTTGGCGTTGTAATAGCATATCGATTATTATCCATACAGCGCCAGAGCGGCGTAACTTACAACGGAGTTGGTCTGTGATTCCACAGACATATCGTATTTTAAGAGCTCTGCCTTTCCCCCATCGATGGCTTTTAGCAGAGTGTATATGGCCGGTACTCCGCACACATTTCTGCGATCCTCTTCGTCCTGAATAAAACGGAAAAATCCTTCTCCGTCCAGAGCAAGTACATAATCGAGCATTTTCCTGTCATCCCTCTCTATTTTTTCGAGAAAAGCCTGGGAGAGAACCACACTCTGTCCAAACCGATTTCCTATATGGCTTAAATCGACACCTGCAATAAAGCACACCTTATCCCCTGTTTCCACTTCGGTCATTTTAACAGCGTTTATAAACTCACTGACTTCTTCATTTTCCATGGGAGAGCTTCCCCGGCCTACCACATGGTTAATGGAGGAGCACAGCACAGGTACTATGCTTATTTCCAACTCATTTCTGAAAAGATACTGAAGGAAAAGCACCTGGAACTCGATGGAATGCTCGTTTCTGTGGACAAACTCGTCTGTAAAAAAATCATTCTTACATTTTTTCGTAATAGAATCTATAAAAGTTCTGTCCGTCTTCACCCTGCCGAGAGGCGTTTCAAAGTCCTTTCTCGTTAAAACGAACTTCTTCTCTGTTACGGCATGGGAAATACCTAGTATAACAAATCTCCTGGAGGAAGAAGATTGGGCAATCTTCCCATAACTGCGGGCATAACAGGTGCCACCCCTCCTAGGGTCGATATGCGGAGCGATTATTCCCCTTATCTGCTCACCAGATGTTTCCTGTCTGACCTTTGGCAGGTTTCCCGGTCCTCCTTCGGAAGCAAAAAAGCTATCTATCTGTTTAATCAGTGTTTCGGGATTCTCCTCGTAGGCACCTCCTGCATGGGAGGCCTTTCTTACATCACTTTTTATAAACGCTTCTGTTATCTCTTTTTTCCTTTCGTAAAAACGTTCATTTTCCAGAAAAAAACAACTGTCAAGTTGATTTAAGATTTCTTTAATTTTATCGCTAAAAATTATATCCCCGTACATTCTTGTATACTTTGCCTGAACATCGACAATAGAGTTCTTCCCATCGAAGAGAGTACAGATAAAGAGCACGTTGGGCGGCACGAAAAGCATTTTATCGGATATCGAAAGGGGATCTCTTAAGGCAATAAGATCTTTCTTTACAGGAATTGCTTCCAGAGCCCTTATTTTAGGATAATCCATGAGTAGCATTGTAGCGGGTTAAAGAAACCGGTGCAAGAGTGGGGTCAGGTCTTGAATTTTGACATAATATTAAAATCATTTACAGGATCCATTAAAATTATACCATTAAGTAAACAACCACCGGCAAAGCCTAAGGCTTTGCGAGCCCTGTAAGGGCTAAGGAGTTTCCGCTTAAGTGGAAACTCCTTAGGTGGTTGTTTGCTCCGAAAGAAAGCCAGCGGGCATAGCCTGCAGTGTGTCCCCCAGCTAGAAGACTTAAGGGCCAACGCCATAGGTACAAAGCTTTCTTTCGTAGTAAAAAATGGGATTTTATAGGAAACCGCACCACTTCTATCTTTGGGGTTCTGAGACTGCCATGCAGGTTTAGCCAACGGGTCTCCGAGCGTATGAATAAATAGTCAAAATTCAAGACCTGACCCCGCCTTTCCCCTTCCGTAAAATCTAAAAATCTCCTATAATAGCGGTCTTATGATGCACACAATTTCAGAACAATACAGGAAAAAACATCCCTCTTCGGAGAGGCTATTTCAACAGGCAAAGGAACTTTTTCCGGGTGGGGTAACACACGACAGGAGATATCTTACCCCATTCAGTATTTATATGACTCACGGGGAAGGTGCGAGGAAGTGGGATGTTGATGGCAATGAATACATCGACTATGCAATGGGTCATGGAGCATTGATTCTCGGCCACAGTCACCCGGAGATTGTTTTAGCCGTTAAAGAGCAAATTTCTAAAGGCACTCACCTCGGTGCATGCACACAGGCAGAGATGCGGTGGGCCGAAGCGGTAAAAGCACTTATACCATCCATTGAAAAGATAAGATTCCACAGCTCGGGCACAGAAGCAACCATTATGGCCATGAGGCTTGCAAGAGCCTACACCGGTAAAAGCAGGATAATCAAGTTCAAAAACCACTTTCACGGCTGGCAGGACTATGCTGTTATCGGGAATGCAGACTACTCCTCGCCGGGGATACCTCGAGAAGTTGCAGATACCATGATCGTCCTTCCGGATGGAGATATCGACCTGGTAGAAAAGACACTTAAAGAGAATAAAGATATTGCGGCACTGATTCTTGAACCTACAGGAGGCAGGGCAGGCACCTACCCCCTTAAGCCTGAGTTCATTCGATGGCTTCGCCAGATTACAGAAAAATACGGGGTGGTTCTCATTTTCGATGAAATTGTAACAGGGTTTCGTATTTCACCAGGAGGGGCGCAGGAACGATTCGGTATCAAGCCCGATCTGACCGTTCTGGCGAAGATTCTTGCCGGCGGTCTTCCAGGAGGGGCGGTTGGAGGAAAGAAAGAGATTATGGATATGATCACCTTCCGGAATGATCCAGACTGGGATAAGAATGAAAGGATTTCGCATCCAGGGACTTTTAATGCAAATCCTTTGAGTGCCGCAGCGGGAACACGATGTCTCGAACTGATTGCAAATCGGCATGAAAAGGGCGGATCGGCTGAAGCCCTCTCAGAACATGCTTATGGTGCACAAAAAACAAAGGTTTACTCCATTACAGATAGGGCGGAAGAGAGTGCAAAAAAACTCCGGGAAGAGCTTAATCTCGTATTAAAACACCTTGGTGTTTCTGCCCTCGTGTACGGCCTCGGTTCTACCCTGCATATTGCCTTTGGAATAGAATATGATGGAGATCTGGATTACTGCACCGTTTCCCATAATAAGATCAAGGATGCTATGAGCTCGGAAGTAATACCTATGTTTCGAAAGGCGATGTTAAACGAAGGTGTGGATGTGTTTGGCGGAAACTGGCTCGTATTATCGGCCGCTCATGGAGATAAAGAGCTTGAACAGACGGCAGAAGCATTTGAAAATGCCCTCGTTAATATGAAAAAAGAGGGAATAGCTTAGCTGCTCTTCATTTCCCTTAATTTTTCTGCCAGAAAGAGATACCATGCGCCAAGGGCGGTCATATATCCCGCTGAAGCCCATAGGACTATTCGCCAGGTAGGGCGTAAATCCAGATCCAGCTTAATGAGTGCGGTTGCAAGCAATGCCGCAGGAAAAACGGCAAGCAGTCCCGCGATTACCAGTTCACTGTGATTAAAACTCCCCTTAAGCAAAACCCAGGATTGCCAGAGGGCGAACAGGAGAAATCCTATGCCCATGGCAATATAAAAGAGTTGAGGCAGGAGAGGGGAGCTCCCAAGAATGGAATCGATTTCTTCGGGGGAAATAATAAACACGATACCAATTATCCAGTTAAGGAATGTATCGGGTAAGAAAATTGCAGTACGGGTGACTTTTCTGGCTTTCTCTGCATCCATGATCTCTACCGGTTCCAGATTTCAGACTGCTTAAAAACCAGCTTACTATCTTCGAGAAGTAGAAGCACTCTTTAAAATCCTCTTTGCAATTGCCGTGGCAAGAAAGGCTATATCCTCCAGCGGAAGAAATGCATGTATCCAGTCAGGATAGAGGATGTTACATTCCGGGGGAAACTCTTCATCACCTCTATTCAAGACGACAATAGAATCTATTTTCGGAAATACCCTGATTCTAACGGAAATATCGCCGAACTCTTCCCGAACACCCCCCAGGGCGACAGCCACAGAGAGAAGCCTTTCAGGCTCGGAGCCTAAACCCTTAAGAATTATCTCCGGTCCCCTTTTCCGGTAGGTCGGTTCGTAGAAGGACGCTCCGGGTAGATTTTTAAAGGTTACCCATTTGGGGACTCTATGGGTTTCACCCTTTGATGTAAGATAGTGGAGGATAAGTATTTTCTCCTCTATCGAATAATTATCCGGAGAAAAGGAGATTTCCGGAAGAGTAATTCTGCACTCATCTGTGAAGTAGTTTAAAATAATATGGTTCTTTTCTTCTCTGGCACCTGCAAATCGGCAGACTTCGTTTTTATCCATCTCTTTCAGCAGATTTCGAGCCTTATCGTAAGCTATCTTGTAATTCATATGGGGCGCACCCCCTGTAACCCTTCGTTCGACTGTTTATCTTAAACCCACAGCACGGCAGACACCAAACAAAATGGCCGGATGCTTCACCAATCCAGTGGGTTTTGATGTTGATTTTAACGTTTTATCGGGCTTTGGTAAACAACCGATGGTAAGGCCGGGTAAGGTAACCACTCCCGATGCGGGGAACACATGAAGAGGTTAATGCCCACCTACGATCGATATGGCGTTTACAGGACAGGCCCTGAGACAATCACCGCAGGCGGCACGCATCCTTGCAGAGAGGAGCACCGGAGTTTCAAAATCATCTTCCTGCTCGAGAACTCCCTTCTTACAGGCCGCAGAAGCCAAGCATATACCTTTCTCGGGATCATGTTTACAGGGATTGCATAGATTAAAATCCACGCTGGCATGCTTGTTCATATTTCTGGAAGATAAATATAACAATCTTCATATATAAGATGAGTTATATACAGGAAAATGTCAAATGCTTGGATTATATTAACAGGATTATTCTCCTCCGAAAATTTGATCCGCCCCGTTCGGGCCGTTAATTTTCATCTTTTTGCTTGTCCCGGAGGTCATGAGGATCCTTATAAAGCTGCCCTCTATTCCTCTTCTTCGAACAGAATCGATTTAACCAAAACACCCCTGCCTCTCTCCACGGAAAAATCCGGGCTTCCACAGGCAGGGCATCGCATGTAAGCATGAGCTGCTTCCGGCATGAAGTGGATAGCCTCTCTCTCCTCATCACCTAAATCAGGATGGGAGTCAAAACTCCACTCATTACCACACCTGTTGCAGAGAAATGAAGCTTTCTCCGTCTCAACGGAGAAGACATCGGGACTTATAAGAACCGGCTCTTCGTACTCCTCCCCCCCTCCGGATTGGGAGCTCTCGAGCTGATAACGCAGTCCGCTTTTAAAAATCTCTTCGTCTATAGCCTGAAGTTCTCCGAAAAGAAGGGTAACAGAGACAACCCTTCCCCTGCCTCTGTTTCGGACACTCTCCTTAACAGTTTCAATAACCGATTCCGCAAGAGCCCATTCGTGCATTGATCTTTCTCCCTTCATTACCACTACTACTTATAGGGTAATCAGTCAAGTGGAGACTTGTTGTGGGTATATAAAAATACGGGGTCATCCCCATTACTCCGTAAAAAATAAACCGTCAAGCCGGGCTTCCCCTCATTAAAAATACCTGGAGTTTAAATAACGTGCTAACATCGGGAGGATTGTAAACAACCACCGGCAAAGCCTAAGGCTTTGCAAGCCCTGCAAGGGCTAAGTAATTTCTGCTTTGCAGAAATTACTTAGGTGGTTGTATGCTCCGAAAGAAGGTAGACGGGCTTAAGCCCGTCTCTCCACCGATCTTTCGACCGGTGGACCACAACCATAGGTGGTGGCCTTCTTTCGTAGTAAAGTGAGATATCCAGCGCGGCTGGCCTCAACAAAATAGAAAACCTTGTTAAAATAAAGCGAAAGGTCTTTTAATAGGCCAACGCGGCATAGCCTTAAACCAAATAAAAAATTTTGTTAAAATAACGCAACTTGGCGTCGTAATAGCATATATTACCCCTACCGGAGTGAAGTAAACTTTATTTAGCGGGTGCACATCAGGAAGATTAAAAAGAGTCTGACAGAGATTTGAGAAAGTTCAGCACACTTTCCCTTATCTTCTTATTCTCAATTTTTCGGTAACAGTGCAGAAGCTCCGATTCTTCCCTGGCAAGAAAATCGGGGGGATTTTCAAAAACATCTACGGCTCCGCCATCCACCGACTTCTCCTTCTTAAAAAAATCATTTACCTGTACATCCAGGGCTTTTGCAATGGATACAAGCCTGCTCAAAGGTATATCTGTTTTACCCTTTTCGTACTTCTGCACCTGCTGGAAAGATATGTTCAATTTTTCTGCCAGTTTGATCTGGGATAGATTTCTCCTGCGCCGATATTCTCTTATTCTTTTACCGACCTCATCGGATTCCATTAAAAGAGTTTTTATAGCTAAACTCAAAAGGAGTCTATAAACTCTGGGTATAGGCAGTTGTACATGTATACAACCTGTAGTAGAAATAGTGGAATTAAAGATGTAATTTGTGCTGGTTCGGTCGGGTCAAAATGGAATCGCTAAATCCTTCGGCCTGCGAAACCCTTTCCTCGAAATAATGTGATTACAAATGTTTACCATGCTTTCAATAGATATCTGCAGTAACCGTAATGCTGTATTGTAATATTTGTAATCCAGGTACATGTTTGTAACTCGTTCTTTTACATCGCAAAATAATTCTTCGTTTCTGCAGAAGATGAGTCTCCCCTCGTATAGAATAATATACCGGGACTTGAGAGGAATTTTTTCAAGATTTAGCAGATCGATCTCATGGGTATTCAGAATCCTTCCAATTTCGTAGAGGATCTCCGACTCCTCTTCAAAGGGAAGTTCTGCCGGCGCATAATATGCAAAATCGATATCACTCTAGTTCTGTGTTCTTGCCTTGAGAATAAGAACCAAAAAGAATGAGGAACTCGATTTTATCATTCTTTTCCAGGTACCTATTTAATTTTCTGAGATTTTTATCGTTAAGTGGATTCCCCTTGATTATTTTTTCTTTTATCATATGCACCTCGGGTCAACACCTCTTTCTCCCTTCTTATCCCCGGCAAGTTCCTCCCTGAGGGGTTAAAAAAATTAAGTGGGAGGTGATTTTTAAGATTATTTTTTAAAAACCTTGTGTAGATCGAGAGAGAACCCTTCGAGCACAAGGCTTTCGGCATTACCCAGTTCTCTGTAAAAACGGGGAGAGCCATAAAGACCTTCATTATTTAAGGTAAACACTTCTACATATAGACCGTCGGGGTTCACGATCCAGTACTCTCTTACTCCGTGCTTTTCATAAAGATGGAACTTTACAGATTCATCCTTGTAGGCGGTCTCTTCTGATAGTATTTCAAAAACGACATCGGGAGCACCCCTGCAACCACGCTCATATAATTTGGATTCATCGCAGACAACAATCAGATCGGGCTCTACAACAGTTTCTATCTCTTCCCCGGTATTTTCATCGTATTCGGTAAACAGTACCTCAAAGGGCGCATTGTAGCCGTGACAGTTTTTACCCTCTAAATACTCTCCCAGTACTCTGGTTATATAAAAGAGGACTTCCTGATGAAGCCTCTTTGGGTGGACGATATCGTAGGGAACCCTGTTGATTATCTCCCAGCGCACATCCTCAGGCCAAGCAAGATGATCGCTGTGGGTATTTGTGACTCCGTTTTCAGACTTATAAATTGCCATATTCTGCTCCTTTTAGATGAGTATACAATTTTTCTTTGGATGAATCAATTTATTTTGAACTCCTGATAAAATAATTCAGGCTGTCCCGCAACAGCCGAGAATTAACGGAGCATACAATATAATGAATAGTAATAGCCAAAATCGATTACTGGACAGGCGCAATTAATTTGCGTTAGGGACTGTGTCAAACCCGGAACTTATAAGTAGTCTCAAATTAAAGCTTTACCGAGAGGGAGAAGGTCCACTGGACATCATCAAGGATTTCTCCCTTTACATTCTTAAAATTGAGGATATGTATCCAATAGAGGTTTGTTCTAAATGTTATCATCTGAGCAAGAAACTTCCAGGGGAGAAACACCGGATTAAGCCCACCGTGAAAATGGCTGACTATCTTTCTCTGGGGAACTCCCGAGGGCGTTTTCATTTCTGCAGCTTCCTGGTCTGAACGGTAGGGAGTATCAGCGGTTATCTCTCCCTTATCGATGATTCTTGCCTCTGCACCCAGATTAAAGAAACCAAACACACGGTAACCCGCCCGGAGAGAAAAAACATTGGCATCTGGAGCATAACCGTATCCAAGAGGTTTACTGATGAGAGTTATGCTCTTAAGGTAATTGGAAAGGAATCTCCTCTCCACGATGTAATCGGGCTGACCTTCCATTAAATAAACCCATGGGTCTGTGTGAACAAACTCGATCCCGAGGCCTAGATATCCCTGTCCCAGAGGAATTTTACTTTCCGCCCCAAAAAGATAGCCGTTTGCCTGTGGGATCTTATCGGAACCTGGATACTCCTTTTTTTCAAAAGCAGATGTAACGGTATCCAGAAGAAACTGCCCGTAGATGTTTATCCACCTGTACGGATTTATATTTGCCTCCATGGTAAAGGCAATATTACTGTACCTGTCGTTAAGCATCCAGTTATGGTAGATCATGAAGGGATTTAAGTGCCTGAGCTCCGAATACTTGCCGCCGATCATCATGCCTTCGAAAAGAGAGATGGTGATACGTCTTAAAAACCTGAACTCCATTCTGTGACCGAGAAACCCCTTGTATACATCGTCCATCTCGCGGATATTCCCCTCCTCCCAGTTCTCGAGGCTCAGGAAAAGGGTGGAGAATTTAAAGTTATCCCAGTAAGTAGTAAACCCAAGCACATCGTGATAGTCCAGAGTATCCGACAGCAGAAGGTTTCCCGTATATCCGTTCCCCCAGTTATAAAGGTCTCTGCCAAACCGAAGATTCCAGTGGTTTCCACCAGCGGAGAGAAATGCACGGTAGGGGAAATGGACATCAACTACGGCAAAATCTGTTATAAAATTAGATCTGTTATCCGGATCTTCTGTAACCAGAAAGGGATCCTTCTTGAGCGTTAAAACCATGTTTGCATAGAACCAGTCAAGCGCCCACATCTCCAGTGGAAGCTCTAAAAGGGGAAGCCTTTCCTTATATCCGTACTCCCAGCCGGTATAGTCAATGTTTGTATGCAGATACCCTTCCAGATTACCCTCGAGAGAACCGTTTACCGCAAGTCCTTCTTTCTCACCGTACAAAACCCTTCCTTCCAGTTGGCTCTTCACATACCGATAGGTCTTCTGACCGGCGGAAGAAAGCCTCCTCTCATCGATTCTATCCAGGGCTTTCCTCATCTCATTCCCGGAAAAAGGACGGGATGACGAGGGAGGTGCCAGACCCTGTTCCAGATACAGAGCAGTTAGTGCATAGTAGATATCTGACCCGACAGGATATATTTCCTGATTATTCTGGGCACAGAGGAACGCAGTAGAGAAGAGCGCCGTACAAAAAAAAGATAAAAAAAACACCTTCAAATAAACGGGTATTTTCATATTTTACCAAGTATTACCATCAAAGAGCAAGCCGGTCAACCCTTATGCAGTACTGATGCATCAAGCGCCGGTGAAAGGTATTGGGCGCTTCATGCGGGTGATC